>JAFUGO010000155.1 GCA_017469325.1 Mogibacterium sp.
GGAAGATCTCCTTGTGCGTGTAGATCGAGTTGATCATCATGTCCAGCAGGCGCTGGGATTCGGCTTTGAACTTCTTTTTCATTTCAGTAATAACTTCCTTTTTTCAAATTATGCGGCCGCGCGTCCGGACATATTCCGTCCGGAAGGTGCGGACCATGCCGCAGCCGCTGACATTCGCATGCTTTTACGGTCTCGGCCCTTAAGCTTATACCAGCTTTCGCACACTTATGAGCACTCAACTCCGGACGGAATATGTCCGGAGGTAGCTGCGACCGCCCCAAATGTAATTATTGTGTTACTTCATGTATTCGCTGTCGAGCATATCGTATGGAACGTCGTGCGGATCTCTTCTCTTCATGTTGTCGAAGTGGTTCTTCATGAACGGCTCAACAACGTAGTAGAGCAGTTTTCCGTCGAGGTCGAAATAGAATACGCAGAACAGTCCGGCATAAGCGAGTCCGGCAATGCCGAGAGTTTTCTTAACGAACCTTCCGACCGGGTTCTTTTTCTTTTTAGCTTTCTTCATCATCGGCCTCCTTTCTACCAGCTATCGCTATCATCAAAGTCGAGCAGTGACGGATCGAGTGGCTCCTCGCCCATTACTGTGAACATGTAGTCGTTGATGATCTGTCTGATCTGTGATCTTGGAACTGTTCTCTTGTCAGGCAGTGCGTGCGGCATCCAGATCGCGTGGATGTTGCGTGCTCTGAACTCGTCCTCGAAGAGTCCTACAACGCCCTGCATTCCCTTGCACTGCAGCTGGTCGTACATCATGACCATGTCGCAGTTGAACTTTTCCATGTTGTCCCAGAGCTCGAAGATGTGCTGCAGTCCGCCTACGGCCATTCTTCTCATCGGTGCCCACTCATGATATTTTGCGATATCCAGCAGGCAGTTCTCGTAAGTGTCCGTTCTGATATCCAGGTCGAACATCAGCGAGTCCATGTTGATGATCGTGTTGAGGCCCCAGCAGTTGTAAGCCCATGTGCACCATGCCGAGTAGTACAGAGGTGCGCAGCTCCATGCGATGACTCTGTGTCTTGTCATAGGGAAGGTGTTGATGTCTTCGTTTACGCACTTCTCCATGATCTTTCTGACCTTGGCGTCAACATCGTGCCAGAACGGTCTCTCGCCGTACTGCGAGTAGAAGATCCTGTACAGAGCCTGGGCAACGCCGTTGATAGGGTAGCTGTGAGTATTTGCAGCTACGTCCCATTTCTCTCTCTCGAACTGGTTCTGCTTATTCTGCAGCTCGATGTGCTTTACGAGCTCATCCCAGTGGAACTCGAGTCCGGTCTGCTCTTCCATGAACCTCCATGCCAGCTCGATCTCCTTGGCGCAGTTGTCAAGAACGGAGTCGTCATCAAACTGCATTACCTGCGGCATCGCGAAGAGCGGCTTGTTCATCATCCAGTCCTGAATGATGGATGTTCCTACAGAGCTGTCGCATGCCTCGTTGGTCGTGACCATGGCAACATATGAATCAGGAATATCGTCAGCAATGTAGAGGCCTGCCTCAGCCTGGCACATCGGGCAAGGGTCACCCGGGAGTCCGTAAGCCTGAACTGCGTCGATGTAGTTGAGAACTGTATGGTTGTTGCAGTGGCATGTTACGAAGTACGGGATCATCTGTGTCGGCAGGTAGTAGCCGCCCTGATCCATGTACGGATAGATGACTCCGCCCCAGACTGTCTCGTCAGTACCGATGGTCTTTGCTCTGAGAGCAGGATCGCCGCCGATAGTGATGTCTCTGTTGAACCAGCCTGTGATCTGATACAGGCAGGCGCTTACGATACCTCTGAAGTGCCATGCGGATGCTGCGAGAGTCTCGCCTCTCATACCCTCGAGACATCTGTCGAACCAGTGCATTACTGTGAGGTAAGTCTGGCCCATCCATCTGTATCTCCATGTTCCCTTCAGGAACTGGACTGCGCCCTTAGGGCCGCCGCCGTATACCATGAGATCGCGAACGATCATTCCATAGTTGTACAGCCAGATATTGTTGAAATAGTACATGGTATCCTTGATACCGCGCCATTCTCTGTGCTTGTAGAGACCTGTCTTAGGGATGTACAGGTCACCGAGTCTTCTTTCTCCATGAGGCTTGCCATAGACGAAATCTTTAGCAGCCTTCTTGAAGTCGACTTCTTTAAGTTTCTTCAAATCAGGTTTTTTCATGTCTATTTGCCCTCCTGGATCTTCTTGAGCTCTACGCTCTCAACGAACGCCTGGAATCTTGTTCTGAGCTGTCCGGACGCGGTGTTGATGTACTCCTTCTCGATGGAGCATACCGGATATCCGAAGTCTCTCGGCAGAACGATCGTGTCGATCATTCTTTCGAAGCTCCAGTACTCGCAGAACTTGTTGGACTCTACGATGATACCGTCTGCCTTGTACTCCTTGGCGTAGTCAGCGATGACTTTCTTGCGGTGTCTCATCTCCTTCTGTTCCATGAATCTTGCGCACTGGCTTGTCAGCAGGTAGTGCTTGGCGACAGCTGTCAGAGGATCGTCACCTTCTTTGTACTCGATGTGGTTTCTTGCCTCGAGTGAACCGTAGCAGTATCTGTCAGCTACTACGAGAGCTCCGCAGCTTTCGATCAGCTTGATGAAATCAGGGTCGTCGTTCTCGGATCCTGCGAGCAGAACTTTGATCTTGTAGTTAGGCTTGGCATCAGGCTCTCTTGTCTTGAGCTCTTCGAGAGTCTCTCTCAGCTTGTCTACGATCAGGTACTTAGGGCATACCATCGATACCAGTGTGATGACGCTGAACTCGTAGCCTGTGATAGTAGGGTTATCGAGCTTACGGAAGTTGCCGATCTCTGTGATGATATCGTTGATCTCGTTGTTGATCTCGATAGCCTTTATGATAGCCTCGTCGGATGTGTCTACACCGAACTCATCATGCAGGAAGTCAAGTACATGGATCTTGAGCTGCTTTCTGAAGTGATCAACACTGTTTTCGTTCTTCTTGAACGGAACGTCGGTGAATGATGTTTTGAACGTAATGTTGTTGATAACGCCGTCCATGTAATCGAGATGCTCTGAGAATCTGCATGTTACGGTGCAGGTCTCTGTTGCGAGCTGGGCGTCGATGAAATTATAGCCGCCCTCCAGAGCTCTCTCGAGAAGTGATCTGCCGTAGTGGCATGTACGTCCGGACATGTAGTATGAAGCCATGTCAGGCGATGTACATCTAGGCGCTCTCAGTCTTGCCGAAAAGCAGCCAGGCAGATCCAGGAGGACTTCAGGCATGAAGTAGCAAGTGTAGCCGAGGCACAGATTGCCGTCTTCTTTGCCCTTGCGCACGAGCTCATTGTTGGCTTCCTGCAGCAGGTCCTCAAAGTAGATCAGATGCTTTAAGTCACGCATTATGTGTCACCTTACCTCTCCCTCTCTGTAAAGTAAAAATCTTATAGGAAGCGTCCTTTCCGCCCGCTCCGCGCGGTTAACAATGCCAGAAACGGATTCGGAAAATGAAGTTTTCCTACAATAATATTGATGAATTCATTTTACGGCTTTTGTTATATTTGTGTCAACGAAGACAGGCTGCGGAAACTGCTCGAAACGATTTAGTTTTTGTTTTTTTTTTATACAATCAAAAACGCCCCTTTTTTATCCCCTATATGGGGTTACGGAAACGCTGAATGCACACCATATTCAATTGCAAAACCGAAGCCGGCAGTATAATGCTTAAAGTCTTTAACATTGAGCTCTCTTCGATTACAATAAGTGTGTATACAGATGCGCCTGAGAAGCGCAAAGGAGGACTATTATGAGTACAGATATCAACAACACCGGAATTTCCGAAGAGCACATCCACGAAACTCACGAACACGATCACGATCACACACATTCCCATGAGCACTGCGGTCACGAGCACGTCCACACTCACGCGGACGGCACGACCCATTCACACGCGCATACACACTCGCATGCAGCGGCCTCTTCCCCTGAAGAAGCACTCGCTCTTCTGAAGTACATGCTCGACCACAACCGCCATCACGCTGAAGAGCTGCATGACCTCGGCCACTGCTTTGACGACGTCGCCGGCGACCTCATCCACGATGCAGTCGACAAGCTCGGCGAAAGCAACGACCTGATCGAGCAGGCCCTGTCGCTGATCACCAACGCCGACTGAATGTAAAAAGTCACGTATCAGGCCGCTTTTTTGCCTTACATACGTGACTTTTTTGATGCTTCCGCTTACTGGATGCCGTTGATAAGCGAGTTCAGATCGTCTGCGGAGAGCCCGTAGTCGGTATCGCCGCCAAGTCCCGCAACTACGATCGAGTAGCAGGCATCACCGGACTGCCAGATGGTCTTTGTCGCGTCTCCCTCGCGGTTTCCGTAGCAGGTGACTTCAAGTCCCTTTATGTTCTGGATCCAGGTCTTTGCGTACTCCGTGTAATCTCCGGAGATATCCCCTTCACCGACATCGGCGAGGTCTGCTTTTCCTTTGCGGATAGTCATCTGGACAGCCGGGAATTCAACCACCACTTCTGCCATGCCGTCCATGTATCTGTAGAGATTTCCTTTGACTTCGCCGAGGCTTATCTCACTTCCTTCGGCGACATCGAGACCGTCAAGGCCTGCTCCTTCGGCTGCTGCCGCAAGAGAATCCGCCTCGTTCCATGGATTCGCGATCCCGGCCGCCTCGTCTACAGGAACCTCTGCGTACTCGAACACCATGTCTGCCGCGATGTCTTCCTGGTCGTCCTGCCATGTGAGCGTCAGCGGATCGCCCTCTTTGAAGAACATGAATCCGTGGCCGTTCACGTAGGTCTCTGTCTCGGAATCAAGGTCTCCGTTCTCTTTATATACATAATCCGTCCTGATGCAGTCGTGGTATTCGAACCTCAGCTCTTCAGGATCGAAGGTCCCGCTCATGTTCCATTCGCTTGTCTCGGCGTAGCTGCTGCCCCATGTGACCGAGGCGGTCATGCCATCTTCGCCGTCTGCTCCAATGAGCACAGTCGCCCTGCCGCAGGTGTAGAAGCCGGCGAAGTTCATTGCCGGATTCTGACCGTCTTCTTCCTGTGTCTTTCCGCATGCCGAAAGGTCGAGCGTTACAGCCATGATAAGCGTAAGCGCCAGCGCGATCATTTTAAAAGATCTTTTCATATTTCTTTCTTCCTCTCTTTTGTCCCTTTTCTTTCATTCTTTTACCGGAAGTCGGGCCGCAATGGTCACGGTCGTTGCGAGTGCGCCGCTGTTGAACCGGCATGCACACGGACCGGTGCGGCATAAGAAAAGGCTGTTAGCCGATCAGATGTATGTCGCCGATCAGAGGCAGCGGTTCCATGCTTCCCCTGTATGCGCTGAGCACTCCCATTACTCCGAGTATGAGTGTAGCCATCGAGACAAGGCCTGTCAGCATGCTTCCCAGAACGGGGATCACCGCCAGGAATCCTCCGACGATCGCTGCCAGGTTGATCACCAGAGCCTGATTCAGATGATGGGCCATAAATCTGTCGCTCCTGTCGCCCGCGATAGCTGCGATCAGGAAGCCTACCCATGTTACATATGAAATTGCGGCAAAAATGTTTCTGTTGTTGTTCATACCGAACCTCCTTCCGCATTGTTATTTAATTCAGAAGAAGATTATACCCCAATTGCATCGCATTGTTGCATTAATTGATGAATATTTAAAATCCGCATTCCGGCAATATAAACCGGATTTGGATCCGCGCACGTGTTGATTCTAGATGATAGGGATCTTGATCTTAAGATCGGATGTCGGATATGCCGAGCAGGCGTGGAACCAGCCGAGTTCCTTATCCATAGCGCGGCGTCCGTCGTTGAGCGGCGATACGAAGATGTCTCCCTCAAGCAGCTGCGTTCTGCAGAATCCGCACTCGCCGCCTCTGCAGTGAGTATCGATAGGAATGGCCGATCTCTCGAGAGCTACAGCTACAGGCTCGTCGGCAGCTGCGTCGATGACATCCTCGTGGATGCCGCGGACTACTGTCATCTTATATGTCTTGCCTACCTGCTCCATAGGGAATCCCGGGATCAGCTCTACCGCCGGCTGAGCGGTCGCATCGTGTCTGAACCTCTTCATCGGAACGCCCATCTCGCTCATGATCTTGTCAACGAGGAAGAACATCACCGGAGGGCCGCAGAAGAAATACGAGCAGCCTTCAGGCGAGTACTTCTCGATGATCTCTTTTGTGACAAAGCCTTTTTCGCCGTCCCAGTCTTCATCATCGCTCATCACGTGGACGATGTGGATCCTGTCCGGCGCGGCTTTGCGGGCTGCTTCGAGCTCGTCTCCGCATACTATGTCTGTGTGCCTGACCGATCCGTATATGATCGTCAGGTCTATATCCAGCTTTCCGCGCGCGATCTCCTTTGCCATCGACACGAACGGTGTGATGCCCGATCCGCCGGCGATTCCGACTACATGATCCGAGTCGCGGAGAGGCTCATAGTGGAACTGTCCGAAAGGCAGGGCCGCTGTGATCTCTGTGCCGACCTTAACGTTTTCTTTAAACCAGTCAGGGACCAGGTAATGGACGTTATGCCTGATCGTGACCTCGAAGAATGGATCTCTGCGTCTGGCCTCGTAAGGCGCCGATGAGATCGAGTATGCCCTGGTGAGCACGCTGCCGCCTACCGTCAGGTAGAAGTTTGCGTACTGACCGCTCCGGAACACCGGAACGTGTCCGTTGACCGGAGAGAATCTGTATGTCGTCGATGTTGGTGATGCCTCACGGATCTCCGTTACCGTAAACTGCTGCTTTCCCGGATGGAGCGCATCCGCGAGTTCGCGGATAGGGTCCTTCGGCTTAGGTACAGGCGAACCGCCTGCGATAAGCTCTTTGCGCATTTTTGTGACGCGGGAGGCGCCGCCGACATCTTTTAAGAAACCTTTGATCTTCATATGGCTGCCTCCTTTCTATTCATCACTGTCTGCTCCGGCAGCTTTCAGCCTCATCGCAGCCATCTCTGATATAAACTTTCTTGCCTGGGCCTTGAGTGTATAGTCATCTATAACTGCCTTGGCGGCGGCGCGGCCGTTCGTAACGGCCGGTCCCATGCCGTTTCCGCTGATGGCATGGGCTCCCGCGAACTCCAGTCCGTCAATGAAGTGATCGTCCTCTTTCATCTGCAGTCTGGCCACCGCGTGGTCGTCTATGCTGTGCGAATAACCGTAGATGCTGCCCTTCCAGGCGCCTACGTAATGAGCGACCGTGACCGGCGTCGACACCTCGATCTCGACGATGTGGTCGCGGATATTCACTCCGCTGACCCTTTCGTACTCCGCGATCATGTCCATCGCCAGTTTATTCTTGTAGTCGTAGTAGTCCTCCTCCTTCATATCGAGGAATCCCTGCACGAGCGGCAGGAACGTGATCGAGAACTGGCACATGCCCTCAGGTGTCGCACCCGGATTCGCCAGGTCGAGGCATATGGAGGTCAGATACTTGTATGGTCCGGCGGTCTTGCCCTGCTCCCAGATCTTATCCGTATCCATGGTCTCGCCCGCCGAGAATATGTTGTAATCCTTTATGCCGAGATTCTCGGGAGTATCGTCCAGCACCATCATGGTCGACACCGTCGTGACCGAAAGCCTGCGGCCGTTCACCATCTGGATCGCCTCATCAGGAACCTCGCTCAGCGGCTCGATCATCTGTGTGTACACCTTGTTAGGGTACGCTCCGCAGATGACGTAGTCGCAGTTTATCTCGTCACCGCGCCTTGTGCGCACGCCCTTGACCCTGCCGTCCTTTACCAGGATCTTCTCGACCTCCTGGCAGAACTCGATCTGCGCGCCGTTCTCCTCGGCCTTCGCCTGCAGTTTCATGCTCATCTCGTGCGAGTACTTCTTCGGCACATAGCTGCCGCCGCGGAAGTAGTCCGCCATCAGGAAGGCGTAAATGGTGAACGGAAGAGTGCTCAGCGGGTTGCCGACGTAGATCCAGTACGGAGACAGTATATCGACGATATCCTGCGGGAAGCCCCATGTGTCGATGACCTCGGTCGCGGTGTAGCCCGCCGTCTTAACGAACTCCGGATGCTTCATCAGCATCGCCGGTTTGCTCATCGGCGTGACCGAAAGAGTGTTCATCGAGTCGTATACCGTGTTGCAGAGCTTCATGAACTCGAGCACCTTAGGCCCCCAGCCCGGGTACTGCGCGTCGATCTCGTTCGCCATGGTCCCGAACCCCGCGTGCAGCGTGATATCTATCCCCTTTGCCGGCTCCACGAACCTGTACGCCTCAGGAACCTTGAGCCAGTCGATATCCACACCGCACTCATCGAAGAATGTACCGACCTTAAGGCGGTCTTCTTTCGAGCCGATGCTCATCATCTCGTGAAGCGTAGCCTCGATCTCTATTCCGTTGCGGACATAGCTTGTCGCGAGTCCGCCCGGGAGATTGTGCTTCTCCAGAATAAGGATGTCCGTGATCCCCTTCTGCTGCAGCTGCAGCGCGGCCGAGAGCCCCGCGAGAGCTCCGCCGATGATCACGACATCATAGTGGTCTTTGTAGAACTTCATTTATCCCCCTCATCAGTCCCGGCGTTTTGTTCTTTGAATACTGTCAGCATCTGCCCCTTTTGCCGGGAAGGCATCCGCTTTTCTTACAATTATAATTCCCGATTTTATTATTCTCAACAATGGGCTTGATATTAGAATAACAAAGTCATATAATCACGTGCGAAACTAAAACACAAAAACTAGTTTCCACTCAATTCAAAATAATTGTATAAGAATTATGGAGGTATTACATGTTTTTTCAGCTTTACAGCAGTCACGCTGCTATGCAGCTCATTGGCTGGGTAATGGTATTTGTCGGCCTGATCGTCATGAATGAGATCGGCAGAAGGACAAAAGTCGGCGGCATGGTCGTATTCGTGATCATCCCTGCTATCCTTACCCTTTATTTCATCCTCGCACACGTAGGAATGTTCGGCGGCAGTGAGAACCCTACAGTCGCATTCATGGACGGCTGGTTCCACTACTTCAAGCTCTATGCTGCAGACATCGGCTGCGTAGGTTTCATGATGATCAAGTACGAATGGGGTATCGGCAAGAAGGCCTGGTTCAAATGGTGGCCATGGTTCATCGTTGCAGCTAACATCATGATCGCAAACGTATCCGACATGGAGTCTGCTCTCGCTGCGTTCTCCATCACAGGCGACCTCTCCGGCGCATGGTGGGCATCGAACGAAGGCGTATTCATCTACGGCGGATGGTGGAACGTTGTCAACGCTCTCGCAGGACTTATCAACATCTTCTGCATGACAGGCTGCGTCAACCTGTTCACATCGAAGGACCTCAACAAGTCCGATATGATCTGGCCTGACATGACTATCTGGTTCATCCTCGCATACGATGTGTGGAACTTCGAGTACACTTACCTCAACCTTCCTACACACAGCTGGTACTGCGGCGTTGCGCTTCTCCTTGCTCCTACATTCGCAAACGCACTGTGGAACAAGGGCGGCTGGATCCAGAACCGTGCCAACACTCTCGCTATCTGGTGCATGTGGGCACAGGTCGTTCCTGCATTCCAGCTCTCCAGCAGATTCGCTGCTGCACTTCCGTCAGTTTACGGAAATGCTACACAGCTTGGTATCACTACCATGGATCTGTATGACAAGGCTATCACTCTGTACAACTCCGGCGCAGGCAAGACTGCTCAGGCAGGACAGATCATCTCTGACATGGGCATCGTTGCCGATCCGAGAGCACAGGGCGTCGTCGCTGTCGCAGCTATCGCTATCAACGTAGTCGTTATGGCATTCATCATCCAGCGCTCCATCAAGATGGGCAAGAACCCGTATTCAAACAACGTCTGGGAAGGCACAAGAGACTTCGAAGAAGCATTGGCAAGAGCAAGAGCATAAACCGGGCTTTTACAACAAAGTTTTCCATATATTCCATATAGTTTGGAGACTCCAGACACGGCCGGGGATCGATTCAGATCCCCGGCTTTTTTGTCCGGCTTTTTCTGATCCCCGGCTGCATTTTCGGCTGCTCTGTTACCCTCTTTTGGCTCCTTCAGAAACTCAGTGATTTAGGCCCGTTTCCCTCACAGGTTGACAATTTGCACTAAATCCCGTTACGGCTGAAATCCTTGAAAAATCAGTGGATGCGGCATCATTATTTGTTTTATAATCAAACAAATTTCCGATTAAACTGATCAATGGAGGGCCGCTTGTGTATAAGAAATATCAATCTTTCGAAGAACTTATAAACGCCTTCATGATGCGCGACGGCATAGCCATTCGCAGCTGTGACACGGAAGGCTCCGTAAAAGAGGTTTCATACAAGGACCTCGCAGAAATGATCATATCCGAGAGCTTCCATGTGAAAGCTGCATGCAGCACAGTAGAAGTCGTCCGTTATGACCAGGATGTGGACTCGATAGTACAGATCTTCGCCCACATTATCGCCGGCTGCGATGTGATCATTGCTGACCCTCGCGTTTCCGACGGATTCAACCTGTATGCGACAGCAGTGGCAGAGGCCGCGAGATCATCCCGCGAAAGCCAGCGCGATGAGTTCGGGCGCCTGAGAGGCAAGCTGGGCCAGGGCGAGGGAGAGCTTCTCTTCTTCACATCCGGCACCACAAGCCGTTCCAAGGTAGTCCGCCTTACTTCAAAAGCGCTCTGCGCAAGCGCCTGGAACGGCCAGAGCATGCTTCCTTGCGGCAAGGATGACGTGATCCTTTCCATCATGTCGCTCTCTCACGCATACGGCTTCGTCTGCTCTATGCTCTGGGGTCTGGCCTACGGAGCAACGATCGCTCTCGGCAGGAACGTCCACTTCTACACAGGCGACGCTCTCTTCTACAAGCCGACAATAATCCCGGCGGTCCCGGCACAGATAGCCGGTATGCTCGCCGCAGACGGACTCAATCCTGAGCTCCGCGTGGTTCTTATCGGGGGCACCACATGCCCGCAGTCCATCATCGATCAGCTCAAAGAAAAAGGAGTAGACCTGTACATAGGCTACGGTCTTACCGAGACAGCCAGCGGCGTGGCTATTACCCAGGACCTTGATGAACCCGAAGCCATGTATCCGTGCCCTGAGGCAGACATCCGCATCGAAGCGGACGGCGAGATCTCCATTGCCACTCCGTGCATGATGCTCGGTTACATGGGAAAGGAGCCGATGTTCAAAGACGGAAGGTTCTTCACAGGCGACATCGGACACTTCGACGAGAAGGGCCGCCTTCATCTGGTCGGCCGCAAAAAGGATGTCCTCCTAATGCCTGACGGCACAAAGATATTCTGCCCTGAATACGAAGAAGAGCTTTCTTCACTGACAGGGCTGCCGGACCTGGCACTCATCTCAAGGGACGGAAAAGCGATCCTCATCGTCGGCTCATGCTCCGACAGGCCGGAAATCGCTGAGGATCTTCGCAGGAATCTCGTTCAGACAGTTGAGAAATACAACCGGCCGCTTTCTGAATCCCAGAAGATAAGCGAGGTAATCGTAAGAGCAGAAGCTCTGCCGCGTACAGCGACCGGCAAAATAAAAAGATACGAGCTTCAGGAACAGCTATAGCATGCGGTTCCTCACCCTAAGGTAGCCGATGACTATGAAAGTTGCGTTGACCGCCCAGCTGACCGGGAAGACTATCATTATGGACAGCCATGTGTGGTAATACTGAAAGCCCGTGAACACCCAGGCGATACGGACTCCGCATACGCAGATAAGCGTCGTGAGCGCCGGTACCAGCGACTGTCCGAGACCTCTCATCGCTCCGGACAGGTTGTCCATCAGCACATTCAGTGTCTCGAAATACAGGATCGCCTTGATCCTTATGACACCCGCCTCTATTACCTGAGGTTCGTTCGTAAAGAGCCCGAGAAGCGGCCGCGCGAACGCCACCAGAACGACCGAAAGCGCGGTGACCATTAGCCAGCTGACGATCATCGTCTTGCGCGTGACCTCGCGGCATCTCTCGTAATTGCCCGCGCCGTAGTTTTGCCCGACGAAGGTGACAAGAGTCTGTGTGAATGAGTTCACGACGAAGAACGCGAATATCTCTATATTGAACGCCGCGGATGAAGCGGCCATGTAGTCTGCCCCGAGGCTGTTGATCGCGGACTGTACGCAGATGTTGGATATAGAGAAGACCGCGCTCTGAAGACCCGCCGGCACTCCAATTTTCAATATGGTCGCCAGGTCTTTTCCGTCTATCCTGATCCTCCCAATATCCACATGTATAACGCTGTCCTCTTTTCGGAGACAGAAGAGAAGTATCATCGAGCTGATCACATTTGCCAGCACTGTCGCTATGGCAACTCCGTCGACGTCCATCCGGAGCACCAGTACGAAGAACAGGTTCGCCAGCACGTTGAACACTCCTCCGATGAAGAGGCTTATAAGCGGAGTCCTGGTATTTCCGTTGCTCCTGAAAATAGCCGCCTCAAAGTTGTACAGCATGATGAACGGCACTCCGCTGAAATATATCCTGAGGTAAGTGATGGAGTAAGAGCGCACTTCAGGCGGCACTCCAAGAATGTCGATGATAGGAGCCGCGATCAGATTGCCAGCGACTGCCACGAAGAGCCCTGCCGCCAGAGCGAGCGCCATCGATGTCCCTACTGCGCTCCTTGCCTTTTCTTCATCCTTCGCTCCGATGCTGCGCGCTATAAGCACATTCGCGCCGACCGATATTCCAACAAAGAAATTCACCAGCAGAGAAATGACCGGCGCGTTGCTTCCAACGGCTGCCATCGCCTCTTTGCTCGCAAACTTTCCCACGACAGCAACGTCCGTCGCGTTGAAGAGCTGCTGCAGCATGCTCGTCATCATCAGCGGGATGGCAAACAAAAGGACCTTATCGACTATGGAGCCGGTTGTAAGATCCGAATCAGCACCTATTCTCTTTCGCAAAAGCTTCCTTTCCATCTCACTTATATTCTAAACCTGTTTCAATGCTCTTTCTACTCGCTTTTCGCCATTTTTATTTGGGTTTTCTTCCTGACTTCCGTCCTTGATGCCTATATTCAGGGGTTGGGACGGAAGGTTTATACTCTGTACCCTTCCTGACTTCCGTCCCTCATGCTTGATTTCAGAGTTTGGGACGGAAGGTTTATTCCCTGTGCCTCTCCCGACTTCCGTCCCAAATGCTTGATTTCAGAGTTTGGGACGGAAGGTTTATGCCCTGTGCCTCTCCCGACTTCCGTCCCAAATGCTTGATTTCATAGTTTAGGACGGAAGTTTCTTTCTTTCATCAACGGCATTAAGCAACAGCTCGCGAACGGACTAAGAAAAATACTCTCTCATCATTTCTGATGGGAGAGTATTTTTCTTTTTAGTCTTCTTTTCGGTCCGGCGAAGGGATTTTCGTTCACAGCGAGGATGCAAGCGGTCGAGGAGCGGAGCTTACCCAAAAGTAAGTGAGCACCGCAGAACCGCGCAGCAGACAAAGCTGTGGGCGAAAAGACCGAGCCGGACTACCACATGTTTTCGTCCGGGATATGTTCGATGGTTGGGTCCAGCGGCTCTTCGCGCATTACGGTCCTCATGTACTGGCTGAACTCATCGCGGATAGCCTGTCTGGTGTAGACTCTAGGATCGCAGAGGTCGTGGCAGACCCATACTACGTGGATGCCTCTCTCGCGGCCCTGCTCCTCGAACTGTCCGTGCAGTCCGTCGAGAGCCTTGCAGCTCATGTGCTCCCACATCATTACCATGTCGGCATTCATGATCTCGCAGAACTCCCAGAGCTCGTCGACGAGCACCTTGTATCCGCCGTGGGTACGGTTACGCATGATCATGTTCTCGTTGAGCCATGCCATGTCGTACCATGCCTTCTCTCTGTTTTCAGGAGTATCCACATCGGCGATCTCGGCGGTGTTGACCATCGAGAGCATGTCTGTCAGAGGAACAACGCCCCAGCAGTGCATCATCCAGTAAAGCATGTGGATGTTGTACTGCGGCTGTACGCCCCATACGATACATCTGTGCCTGTACTCAGGGCAGATCATGGTCTTCTTCTTGTAGCCCTGCTCGACGAGTTTGCTGATCTTCTTATCTTTAGGCGGGAAGAGCGATGATCTTCCGCAGTTGCCCATGTAGTTGGTGTCGTTGTAGAGCGAGAATACCGATCCCACAAACTGCGGGTAGTCGGTGCTGTTGGTGTCGAGCCAGAACGCGCGGTGTCTTGTCGCGTCGTTTACTCTGGCTGCACTCTCGAAGTAACGCTTCCAGTCCCATTTCTCGTGAGCGTGCTCTTCGATGAACTTGACGGCTTCCTTCATGTCGTTGGCCGCGTATTCCTGGACATCCTCTTCGCGGTGACGCAGCGGAGCAGTCAGCTGGAATGTAGGGATGCCGTATTCGCGCTCGAGTCTGTGAGCGATAATGCCGTTGCCCATCAGCGATCCGTCGCAGGTCGTGTTGACCTGGACAGCGCAGCATCCGAGGACTGCGAAGTCGTCATCGATCGAGATGCCGGCCTCAGCCTCAGGCATCGGGCAGACATCGCCCGGAAGTCCGAATTCCTGAGCAACGTCAAGGTAGTGTGTTGTCGAGTTCTGAGTCAGGAGGTTGGCTACGAACATCGTAGGGACCTCTCTGAGGATAGCCGTCGTATCTTTGAATCCCATCATGAACGCCGTCATGGCGTTCTCGTCTGTCAGTACGCAGGTCTTCGAGAACTCCTCGTCGTTACCTGTGCGGCGGTCGCCCTTGAAGATGTTGTCCATCGTCTTGGCTACGTCGTAGATGACGAAGTTCATCGCCTCGTGAGTGATACGAAGAGGCTCGTCTCTGAGTCCGAGAGTGAACTTGTCCATCATATAAGGAACAGCCAGGTAGTTTGCCATCCATCTGTAGCGGAACATCGCCTTGATGTTGCGCGGCTTCGAGATGAATCTCGCCAGGATGGACATGATGTAAAGCCATCTGGTGTAATCGTACAGAGTATCCTTTACGCCCCTCCACTCGCGGCGTACGAAAACTTTCGTTTTGCCGTTGGTCGGATAGAGCTTGCCGAGGGTCTGGTCGCCCTTCTTCTTTTTAGGGTTAGTGATCTTCTTGACTGTCTTGAATGCCATTACATTTCACCTCCCTGTTTCTGTATCTTCTTTATCTCGATGCTCTCAATGAAAGCCTGTACGCGGGTACGCATCTGGCCGGCTCCGGCGTTGATGTTGTACGGTCTGTCGACCGAAAGCACCGGGAATCCGTAGTCCTCGCGCAGCATGTACGAACCGAGCATCCTCTCGTAAGCCCATGGATCGCAGAACTTCACCTGCTCGTAGATGATGCCGTCGGCCTTATACTCCTTCGCGAGCTCGTTGATGTACGCCTTGCGGCCGTAGACCTTGTCCTGATTCATCATGCGCGGGCACTGGCATATCATCGTGTAGTGGCGGCAGATCTGCGTGAGCACGTCGTCCTCCGAGTCAGGATCGATCTCGATAGGAACTCTGCCCGGCAGCGATCCGAAGCAGAATCTGTCGGCGCATACGTAAGTACCGGTCTCCTCGATCAGCTTGATCATTCCGATGTCGTCGATCTCGGATCCTACC
>JAFUGO010000156.1 GCA_017469325.1 Mogibacterium sp.
GCAAAAATGAGATAGATATGTCACTTCCGGTCGGGACGTCGAGCCTCAGAAGATCGGTCCAGCTGAAAGAGATGATGCCGGGAGTCACGACAGCTCCGGTCAGGGGCAATGTAGAAACGAGACTCAGAAAGCTCGACGACGGAGAGTATTCGGCTCTGATCCTCGCGGCTGCGGGCCTCATAAGACTCGGCCTTCAGGACAGGATCAGCAGCAGTTTCAACACTGAAGACATGATACCGGCCACGTGCCAGGGGATACTCGGGATACAGGCGAGAGCGTCATCTCAAAACGCTTATCTCAGAAAGATAAACCACACCGGCGCGATGCTGTGCGCTATGGCGGAGAGAGCTTTTATCAGAGAGCTCGGAGCCGGGTGCGGTTCGCCGGATACGGCTTATGCGTATATAGAAGACGGCAAGATGCACATAACCGGAATGAGGTACGATGAGGCTAAGGGAACCACTGTCAGGAAAAGCCTGACAGGCGCGCCGGCCGAGGCGAAAAGACTGGGGCGCGGACTCGCCCTTCTTCTGAAGGAAGTGTTCTGACAGGTACAGCCGGCAAGATCTTCAAACATGTCCGCTCCGGGAATCCGCAGCGGACGGCAAAACAGGTAAGATAAAACAGGTAAGTTAAATAATGGGTAACACAAAAAAAGGAAAAGTCTGGCTCGTCGGAGCCGGTCCGGGAGACGCTTCTCTGATGACCCTGAAGGGCAGAGAGATTCTTGAGTCCGCGGACACGGTCGTGTACGATGCCCTCGTAGGCGAGGGCGTCCTGGCAATGATGCCCCCGGATGCCGAGCTGATATATGTCGGCAAAAGATCCGGCAGACACACGGTCAGCCAGGACGGGATCAACCGCATCCTTCTTGAGGAGGCGCTCAAAGGAAAGACCGTGGTGCGCCTCAAGGGCGGCGATCCGTTTCTCTTCGGACGCGGCGGCGAGGAGCTGGAACTTCTGACTGAAAACGGAATAGAATACGGGATAGTACCGGGCGTCACGAGCGCTTTCTCGGTACCTGCGTACGCGGGCATACCGGTGACACACAGGGATTATTGCTCCGGAGTCTCGGTAGTGACCGGACACAGAAAAAAGGACGGCAGTCTCGATATAGATTTTGACGCGCTGGTGCGCACGGGCGACACCCTCATCTTCATGATGAGCGTTTCCTCGATAGGCATCATAGCGGAGGGCCTTATCTCTGCGGGAATGGATCCGGATACACCGGCTGCGATCGTAGAGAAGGGAACGACTTCTCAGCAGAGGGTCCTGAGCACCGTGCTCGGAAAGCTGCATGAGACCGCTGTGAATGAGAGGGCTGTCGCGCCGTCGGTAATAGTAGTCGGCGGAGTAGCGGACCTCTCGGACAGATTCGCATGGAGGCAGTTCCTGCCTCTTTCAGGTGTCCGCGCCATAGTGACAAGGCCTAAAGAGCTGTCCTCGGGACTCGCGTCGATGCTCAGAGAAAAGGGCGTCGAGGTCACAGAGCTCCCGGCGATCGCCATTAAACCTATAGAAAACAACACCGCGCTTAAGGAGGCAATCATTAAACTGAAAGACGGTCTTTATCAGTGGATCGTCCTCACCAGCCCGAGCGGAGTCAGGGTGTTCATCGAAGAACTCCTCGGGACCTGCGACGTAAGGACACTTGCGTCATGCAGGATAGCCGCGATCGGCAGGGGCACGGAGAAAGAGCTCGCGAAGTACGGGCTCCGCGCGGACATGATCCCTTCGGTATATGACGGAAGGACGCTCGGAAAAGAGCTGAAGCAGCTGGTGAAAGAGGGAGAGCATGTGCTGATCCCTCGCGCCGCGATCGGCAACCACGAGCTCATCGAAGAACTCTCCGAAGTGAGCGGAATAGTGATCGACGATATCGCTACCTACGATACCGTTTATGTAAAGCAGGAATGGTTCGATGCGGGCAAAGCCTTTGATCAGGCAGGCACATACGCTGTATTTACTAGCGCGTCGACCGTAAAGGGATTCGTGAATTCGTATCCGGATGCGGACTGCTCAAAGATCAAAGCGGTATGCATTGGCAGGATGACCGCCGCCGAGGCAGAGAAGCACGGCATGACGGTATTCGTATCCGAAGAGGCGACTCTCGGCTCGCTCGTAAACAAACTGATCTCAGTAAGCAAAGGACAGGAGATATAGCAGATGGAAAGCAAAAAAGGCATAGCATACGGCGTAGGCGTAGGCCCGGGAGATCCCGAGCTCATGACTCTGAAGGCGTGCAGGCTCATCCGTGAGAATGATGTCATCGCGGTGCCGGGCAAATCCCCGAAGGATGCCGTGGCATACAAGATAGCCGCGGCGGCTGTTCCGGAGACTGCGGATAAAGAACTGATCGCGATCGACATGCCTATGGTCAGAGATCGCGAGCTTATAAAGAAGAGCCACAGACAGGCGGCGGATACGATCGAAAACTACCTCGATCAGGGAAAGAATGTCGTATATCTGACCCTGGGCGACTCCACTATCTACTGTACCTTCAGCTACATACAGCATATACTTGAAGAGGACGGATACACGGTCACTCTTGTGAGCGGAATCCCGTCATTCTGCGCTGCCGCTGCAAGGCTCGGCATATCGCTCGCAGAGTGGAAGGAGCCGCTGCATATCCTGCCGGCGCTCCACAATACTGACGGCGATGCTCTGAACCAGTACGGCAACTTCGTGCTGATGAAGTCAGCCAGCAAAATGGGCGAGGTAAAGGAGATGCTCGCGCGCACCGGGCTCGATGTGCAGGCAGTCGAGAACTGCAGCATGGAGAGCGAAAAGGTATACCGCTCGCTCGAAGAGATACCGGATGACGCCGGCTACTTCTCGCTCATAATCGCAAAAGAAGCGACAGATAAAAACGGACTGTAATGATAGAACTGCGCGGACTAAGTAAAAAATTCGGCAGCTTCACCGCTGTGGACGGACTCTCCTTCGAGATAAAGACAGGAGAGTTCTTTGGATTGCTCGGACCTAACGGCGCGGGCAAGACGACCACCATCAGCATGCTCTCGACCGTCCTTCTCCCGACCTCCGGCGAGATCTACATAGACGGCAGCAGGCTCACAAGAGCGGCTTCCGACCAGAAGCGCAAGCTCGCGGTGATCACGCAGGAATACTCCATGCGCCAGGATATGACCATGGACGAGGTCATGGAGTACCAGGGCCGCCTTTACAACATGCCGCGCAAACAGATAAAGGAACGCTCCGCGGAGCTCCTTGACTTTGCTGGCCTCGGCGACTATCACCGCCGCCTCGAGAGGCACCTGTCGGGAGGCATGACGCGCAAGCTCATGATCTGCCGCGCACTTCTGATCGAGCCGGAGATCCTTCTGCTCGATGAGCCGACGGCGGGCATGGACGCACTGTCCCGCAGGCAGATGTGGAATCTGCTGAGGCAGGTCAACGACAAAGACATGACGATACTCCTCACGACCCACTATATCGAAGAGGCCGAGACACTTTGTGACAGGGTCGCTATGATCAATCAGGGCAGGCTGCAGAAGCTCGACAGCCCTCGGGCGCTTATCGACGAGCTGGGAGCGTTCACGGTGGACGAGTCCTCCGAAGACGGACTCACAAGCAAGCATTTCAAAGAACGCGAGGACGCAATAAGATACCTTGAGAGCGCGGCGCACGACTCGACGCTCAGGCAGACGACCCTCGAGGACGTCTTCATAGACTGCGCCGGCCGCAAGCTGTAGAAAGAAGATATGGGAATAGTAACAGTACTCTGGGAAAAATGGGTCGAATTCAGACGCGACTTCTATAAGATCACCGTTGCCGCGATGATCTCTCCTTTGATGTACCTCATTATCTTCGGTCTCGGCATCCGCACCACTTCCCACGGCGAGCCATACATCCATTTTCTGGTTCCGGGCCTCGTGGCCATGGTGACCATGACCGGAAGCTTTGGCGCTATCGCCCAAAGCATGAGCGTACAGCGGCTTTATGAAAAAGCCCTCGATCAGGTGATGGTATCGCCGACGCCGCTCTGGCAGTTCATACTGGGGCAGATCCTCGGAGGAAGCCTCCGCGGACTCTACGCGGCGAGCGTCATACTCGTCCTGACAATCCCGGTCAGGCACGGTCTCATCTTCAACGGGCTGTCGTTCCTTATAATGCTCCTCAACGGAGCGGTCTTCGCCACACTGGCACTCGTCCTATCGTTCCTGGCAAAGACCTATTCGGACGCGCCGAGATTCAACACGTACATAATCATGCCGATGTCCTTCCTGTGCAACACCTTCTTCTCGACAGAAGAGATGCCGGACGGATTCAGGCAGATCATAGAGATACTTCCGCTATCACAGGCCAGCGGCATGATAAGAAGCATCGCCTGCGGAGAAGCTCCCGGAGCTTTGGGCTTCGTAGTGCTGGCGGTATGGCTGGTCGTCCTCGGAAGCATCTCGGTATTCTTCATATACCGGAAGAAAAACCTCTGATCAAATACACATGTACGCAATACACGGAATTATATGCTGAAAAAAGAGAGTACACAGCTGAATACCGATAAAATGTCATGCTTAAACGGGGAAAACGGCTCTAAAAACGTGACATCGGCAGATCCGGGGCATCCGGACAGCGGCCGGCAGCGCAAATCAGCCCCGATCTCTTTTGCTGCGCCGGTACTGCGGACGCTTAAGCACTGTGTTACAGTTACTATGATGTGCGTTACCATACTTATGCTGAGCGTTCCTGTAGTTATGCTCAGCGTTACCGAGGTATATGCCGGACCGGTCGTTCTTAAAGATGCAGAAAAAGGCATTGGTGTCGAAGAAGATGGAACAGAGCAGGATGGCAGTCTGCAGGGCGGGTCTGAAGACAGCAGTCTGCAGGGTGAGCGTGACAGGAGCCTGCAGGACGGCTCACTCATCTACAGCATGACACCGGTATATCCGGAGGATGTAAAAGAAGGATCGTACACTGCGGAGGCGCTTTCGTCCTCCAGGTTCTTCAAAATAACGGACGTGCAGCTTGAGAATGACGGAAAGAGCATGAATGCGCTCATCACAATATCGAGCACAAGCTATTCGTACATTTATCAGGGAACGGCGGCTGAAGCCGAAGCGGCAGGTAAGTCGGAGTGGATCCCGGCGGACGAGAGCAGCGGATACGGGCAGTTCGCGATCAAAGTGGATGCGCTCAACAAGGAGATGCCGTGCGCAGCATTCAGTAAGAAAAAGCAGAAGTGGTACGACAGAGATATAGTGGTACTGGCTTCATCGCTGCCGGACGGAACCGTCCTTATCGATATGTCAGAAGAGGGCGGCACGATCGCAGATACGCAGGATGCCGCAATAAAAGTAATATACATAGCGCTTGCTATAATCATAGGCGGAGGCGTGCTCAACCACTTCGTAAAAAAACGGTTCTATGAATAAACCGATCGCTTGAATAAAGTGAATAATCTTTTGTATGTATAAAGAGCTGGATCAGCCGATCCCGTGAATGAAAGGAAATCAATATGGCTCTGTATTTTCCGATGTTTGTCGATCTTTCAGAAAAGACTATCCTGTTTGTGGGCGCCGGAGCCGTAAACTCGGGCCGCATGAAAACGATGGTGGATTTTGCCGGCAAGGTTATCGTGGTAGCCCCGGAGGCGGACCCTTTGGCATCTGCTCTTGCTGAGGCGGGCCTCGTCGACTGGAGGCGGAGGCGCTTTGATGAGCAGGACCTCGAGGAAGCGGATATTGTCGTGACGGCTACCGGACACGCGGGGACCGATGTCAGGATCGCGGGGATGTGTCACAGAAGAGGCATCCCGGTGAATGTTGCAAGCGACAAGACGCTGTGCGATTTCTACTTCCCGGGCGTGGCCAGGAAGGATCCGCTTGTGGTCGGAGTCACAGCGAGCGGAGAGAACCATAAGATGGCGGCGGAAGCCACCGCGTATTTCAAAAAGCTGTTGAAGGATAACAGGTAGACGGCTGTAACAGGGGGCAAAAGGCAGAGTAAGTTTGCTGATATATCGTTCTGTGAACGTGCAGCAGAAATCGAAGGGGTAAAAGCAATGAACGATTTCAGATGGGAATGCAAAACGAGGGTAAGGTTCGGACAGGGCTGTGTAAAGGAATACCTGACGCAGTTCGTAAAAGAGTATGCTCTGCCCGGAAAGAATATAATGATCGGATTCGGAGGCGGATCCGTAAAGAAGAACGGGTCTTATGACGATGTCGTTTCCGTGCTTGAATTGCTCGGATACAGCCGAGACGGAGACGCAGATAAAGGAGCGCGCATCGTCGAGTTAAGCGGGATAATGTCGAATCCGACTCTCGCAAAGATGAAAGAGGGTGCGGAGCTCGCTTCGAAGGAAGACGTGGGGCTTATCATAGCGATCGGCGGAGGCTCCGTGATGGACTGCTGCAAGGCCGTGGCCGTACAGGCCGGCTATGACGGGGACGCCTGGGAGGACTTCTGGATGAAGGGTCTTCCGATGACTCATGAGACCATCCCGTGCGGTGCGGTCGTGACCATGCCGGCCACGGGCAGCGAGGTGAACGGATGCGCGGTCCTGACAAACGAGGAGACGAATATAAAGTGCGACAGGGATTACCCTGAGATGAATTTCAGATTCGCGCTCATGGACCCGGCGTACACACTCACCATGCCGGTCAGGCAGATGAGGGCGGGTACCTTCGATATACTCTCGCATGTGATGGAGACGTATTTCAGCAGACCGGCTGAAGACAACCCTGCGGACGATGTCTCGGAGGGGCTCATGAAGGGACTCATAAGAGACTTCAGGGCGGCAAACGCCGATCCGCAGGACATCCTTGCCAGAAGCAATATCATGTGGGCAGCCTCGCTGGCGGAGAACCGAATAATAAAGACCGGAAAGTCTCTGGACTTCCAGGCTCACAACATGGAGCATCAGCTCTCGGCGTTCACCGACTGCAATCACGGGGAAGGCCTGGCGGTGCTGCACCCGGTCTACTACAGACATATTTATAAAGACGGGCTGGACAAGTTCGTCAAGTTTGCCGTCCGCGTCTGGGGACTTGATCAGGAGGCATACGACATCGACGAAGCTCTTGAGCTGGCGGGAATAGACGCGCTGGCATCGTTCATAAAGGAAATGGGACTTCCGACCACGCTCAGAGAGCTTGGGTTCGGAGAGGATGAAAAGAAAAAACTGCCGCAGATAGCGGAATCGTGCTTCATTTCGGGAGGCGCGTTCAGGCAGCTTACAAAGGACGAGATACTTGAGATCTATGAAGAGTGCTGGTAGTGACCGCAGCCAACTGAATACACTGGCCGAAGAAGTTCTCGACATCTCGAGGAACCGTCTTCTGGTGAATCTCAGGTACATGGATACGGCCCTCAGCTTCCACGGAAGAGAGGTCAGCGGGGACAGCTTCACGACGGACGGCCGCACGCTTTATTACGATCCGGCCTTTGTGCTGAGGACTTACAGCGATTCAAAGGAGAAACTTACAAGGATGTATCTTCATACCGTCCTTCACTGCGTCTTCTGCCACCCGTTTACCGGAGCGGACATAGACCGCGGGCTGTGGGACCTCGCCTGCGATATAGCGGCGGAGTCGGTCATTAGTGAGCTGGATCTTCCGTGCACAAGGACGGACGACGACGGACCGAAGCAGGACGCACTAAAAAGGATACGGAGGCAGACGGGATTCCTGACTGCCGAAAAGATATACAGCGCTCTGAGGAAAGGCGAGCTGGCAGCCGGGGATCTGAAGATGAAGCCGGAGCAGCTCGAAGAGCTGTTCATGGCGGACAGCCACTCCGGATGGTATGAGAACGAGACCCAGGCGCCGGCCGCGCAGTCGGTGCTCATGAGAGATGATAAACCGGCCGCGGAAGACACGGACCTCCAGACGGACTGGAAGAAGATAGCGGAGCAGATCGAGATGGAGATCGAGACCTTCGCGAAGGTACGCGGGAAATTCGCGTCCTCGCTGGTCCAGAATCTCAGGGAGGTCAACCGCGAAAGATACGATTACTCGGAATTCCTGAGGAAGTTCTCAGCGGTGAACGAGACCGTGAAGGTCTCCGATGATGAGTTCGACTATATCTATTACAACTACGGACTCACGCAATACGACAGGATGCCGCTCATAGAGCCGCTCGAATACCGCGAGGACAGCCGCATAAAAGACTTCGTCATCGCGATAGATACATCGGGCTCGGTAGCGGGAGAAGAAGTCCAGTCGTTCCTTCAGAAGACATACAACATCCTGAAGAGCCGCGAGTCCTTCCACAGCAGGATCAACGTGCACATCATCCAGTGCGACGCGCAGATCCAGTCCGATGAGGTCATCACCTCGGCGGAGGACTTCGACAGATACATGGAGACCATGGAAATACGGGGACTCGGCGGCACGGACTTCAGACCGGTGTTCGACTATGTGGACAGGCTCATCAGGGACGGGGAGTTCAGCGATCTTAAAGGCCTCATCTATTTCACGCACGGACTCGGCACTTATCCTCCGGTGAAGCCGGATTACAGGACGGCCTTCGTGTTCGTCGAAAGCGGATACAATGTGCCGGAGGTCCCGGTGTGGGCCATGAAAGTGGTGCTAAGACCCGGGGAATTGTGATATTTTTAAACGGTAGAAATGCAGCACCTGCAGACAGGACGTTATTCTCAGAAAAAACCGAAGGAATAATGAGATGAATATAGGCAAAGCAAAAGAACAGATCAGGAATGCCATAACGGCATATCTCACAAAGGACGAGCTCGGCAACTACGTTATACCCGTAGAGAAGCAGAGACCGGTGCTCCTCATAGGTCCGCCGGGAATAGGCAAGACGGCCATCATGGAGCAGCTCGCGTCGGAGCTCGGTATCGGTCTCATCTCATACTCGATGACGCATCATACGCGCCAGAGCGCCATAGGCCTGCCGTTCATCAGCCGCAAGGTTTACGGCGGGACGGAGTGCGATGTCACGGAGTACACGATGAGCGAGATCATCGCCTCGGTCTACGACCTTATGGAGACCACGGGCGTGAAGCAGGGCATACTCTTCCTGGATGAGATCAACTGCGTGTCCGAGACGCTGTCTCCTCTGATGATGCAGTTCCTGCAGTACAAAGTCTTCGGCGGACACAGGCTGCCCGAGGGCTGGATAGTCGTTACGGCAGGCAATCCAACGGAGTACAACGACTCGGCCAGGGAGTTCGATATCGTGACACTCGACAGACTCAAAAAGATCGAGGCCGAGCCGGACTTCGAGGCATGGAAGGAGTACGCAGCGTCGGCTCATATCCATCCGGCGGTCATGTCGTTCCTGCAGAATAAGAGGAACCATTTCTATCACGTCGAGACCACGGTCAGCGGCAAGTCGATAGTGACCCCGAGAGGCTGGGAAGACCTCAGCAAGATGCTCCAGCTTTATGAGAAGAACGGCATCGAAGCCGATGAAGACCTCATAGTGCAGTACCTCCAGAACAACAGCACCGCAAAGGAGTTCAATGTCTATCTGGGCCTCTTCAACAAGTACAAAGAGGAGTATCCTATAGACGCGATCCTGGACGGCGAAGTGCCTGAGGGCATGCAGGAGAGAGCTTCGGAGGCGGGATTCGATGAGGTATACACGCTGATCGGACTGCTCCTCGGAAGCGTGAAAGAAGACGTCCGCGAGTGCATCGAGGAACACCGCGTTCTCGAATCCGTCAGGCTCTGCGTAAAAGAGTACAAGGCAGCCGCTTCGGATGAGCTCGAGCCGGCAGATAATATGAAGAGGCTCATACACCGTATAGAGTCGGGACGCGAAGCCGGGCTCAAAGCGCATTCACTCACAAGGGAAGAATCCGACCGCATGCTGAGGACTGTATCGTGCCTGTACGATATGCTCGAGAGCATTGCAAAGGCTCCGGACTATGACAGCTCATATGACATAATCCGCGAGATATACGGAGAGCTGGTAGGCGCTCATAACGATAGAGCCTGGTCGGTCAGAAGCAGGATGGACAATATGTTCAGCTTTGCGGAGGCGTGCTGGGGCGATGAGAAGGAGATGCTCATGATCGTCACCGAGCTGACCGCGGATCCTGACTGCGTATCGTTTATCAGCAGTTTCGGATGCGACGGATACTACGAGCACAACAAGAACCTGCTCTTCGATGAGAGGGCGGTAGAGATAGAGAAGCAGATCGACGATCTGGAACTGTAAGAAGCAAAAGCAAGAGCGCTCCCATCAGCGGGAGCGCTCTTTAAGTGGTCGATATTCCAGAAGGAACTAATTATCTCTTGTGGCTGTACTTTGAATAGTAGTAGCACTTACCTGCGAAAACTCCGATGAAGGACATAATTACGATTGCGTTCATCATGACGGCACCTCCTAACAAAACCCTTGATCATTGAAATGCTTTTTACATTTTCCATGAGCAGGGAGTCAAGACACTCTCCTCTGCTTTCACCTACATTGTACTTCCAAAGAAACATAAGTAAAGTTAATATTATTTACAGATACATTCAGATGCACTTAACCGAAAACAGCGCAGCACGGAGCACCTTTTATTACGAATACCGATAATCGTTCAGAATCCTATCAATCATATCAATACTTGAAATATTTTAGGTAGACTATAATAAATTCGTAAGATGTAGCTGGGATATCAAGAGGACTTCGACATGACATATGAAGAACTGAAAAAAGAAATGGAGAAGTACCCCGAGACCATGTCTGCGGGGGAAAGAATGCAGAAGTATGCTGCAGGTGAGATGGTAGACCACATCCCGTTCTCGCTGCAGAGTAACGAAGAAGCTATGGCAAACATCTTCGGTTATACGACTGCAGAGTGGAGAAATGACGTAAAAGTCCACATCGATGTAATCAAGAGAAGAATGGAAGAATTCAACATCGGCGGACTCGCATCAGGCCTCAGACTGAGGACCATGGCGCAGGCTGTCGGATCCGAGATATACTTCCCTGAAGTCGGCATCGACCGCGTGATCAAGCCTGTACTCACAGACTATTCCATGCTGCCGGAGCTGATGAAGGACAATCCAAAAAAGAATCCGGTATTCCTCGCGGTACTTCAGAGAGGAATCGACCTCAAGATGGCGTTCCCTGAAATGGGCATAGCGATGCCGGTAGCCGGACCGTTCACGAACGCGTCC
>JAFUGO010000157.1 GCA_017469325.1 Mogibacterium sp.
AGGTCGCCGACTTCGACTATATGACGCAGGTATGATCCGGTCCGCGGTCTTATTCAGACTGCGGATCTCTTGCTCTTTTTACGATGCCACAGACGGCCGGATCCTATTTCCGAAGGGCCGTCTTTTTCATTGTATTTAAGGAGATCGTAATTCTCGTAGCCGTTGTTTCCGAAGTAAAGGATGGCCTCCATTACTCCTCCGCCGATAGCCAGAGCCTTATCCGAAACGAGCTCGCAGAAGTCCCTTCTGCATCTCGGATCCACATCTCCGCACTTGAGTCCTTCAGGCACCTCGGTGCCGTCAGCTATGAGGCCTCTGAGGGTGCCCCTGATACTCGCGATCATCGGCTTTCCCGAAACGTATGCAACAGTCTCTCCCGCTTCCACAAGATCGCCTATCTCGCGTACGGTCTTCACTATACCTGCTGCAGGCGAGCGGAGCAGTCTCTCGACTGTATAACCTTCTATGTTGCCGGGCGCTCCCGTATCCGGAATGGCGGTGCCTTCTGTTATCACCCTTCCCAGAGTGTGGCCTCTGTTGGATTCGATCACCGCATGGCAGTCAACACCCGCCGTGAACCCCGGCCCTATCCCGATAACTATCGGAGCGAAGTCGATCGTGGTCCCGAGGTTTCTCTTTGCGATAGCCGCATCCACGAACACATCGGGTCTCATGCCGTATCTGCAGCCCGCGTCAGGAGAAACTATGACGGGTATCTCTTTATTATTGATAGCCTGCCACGCGTCCCTGCGGTTGGTTACATGGACAGCCCTGATGCCCTCGACTGTTGTCTCTCCCTTGCGTACAGCCTCGGAAAAACAGACGCTGCGTCTTATCGACAGCGGTGTTACTATCTCAGTCATTACGACATCAAATTTTGCTCTGTGAAGCCTTACGGCTATACCGGTAGCAAGGTCGCCGGCCCCTCTTATCATTACCAGCATGTCATCACCTCTGATCTTTTCGGAGATCATTGTTGATACATTGACTTTTTATCTATTGATTTCATCAATAGGTAAAACGTTTTTATTATTATAACGCCCATAGTGTTCTGTATTCAATACAAAAATGCCCCTTTGCGGAGGCATCTGCATTTTCACAAATTGAAACAGTTTGAGTTTTCAGTATCTGAAGTCGCCGCTTTTACCGCCTTCTTTGCTTACAAGATGGACGTCACTGATGCACATCCGCTTGTCGATCGCCTTGCACATATCGTAAATGGTAAGCAGAGCGACCGAAGCACCCGTCAGAGCTTCCATCTCGACCCCCGTCTTGCCCTCCGTCACAGCGGTGCAGAACACGGTGATCTCATTTGCCCGCTCATCTGCGTCAAAAGTGACCATGGCATTTGTCAGGCTCAGCGGATGGCACATCGGGATAAGCTCTGAGGTCTTCTTCGTTCCCATTATGCCGGCGACCTGGGCAACCGTAAACACATCACCCTTCTTTATCCTGCGTCCAATCACAGCTTTCATCGCTTCAGGACTGAGACTGATCTTTCCCGTAGCAACTGCAGTTCTTTTGGTCACATCCTTGCCGGACACGTCCACCATATACGCATTGCCTTTTTCATCAAAATGCGTGAATTCACTCATAACTGTTTACCTTCTCCCGGATAAGGCTCCTGCGGTTCTTCTGAACTGAATTATATCACTCAAGAAGCAGGATATGCTCTTCTTTCAGCTTCAGATAGTCCGGCATGCCCTTTTCTTCAAGAACGCGCTGCTCTTCTCCCTGAACGAACCAGCAGAGAAGATCGTCATAGCTAGTATCTTCCGGCTCACGGCCTGCATCTGCTTTCTCCGGGAACACGTAATAATTCCTTTCGAACGGCAGGACATCCTCTCTTGCGAGATCGAAGCGTATGCAGTTGTCCTGCCTCTCGCCCCATACAGGCTCAAAGTAATGGGCTCTGTATCCGATATGCCTTATGTCACTGCTGATTTCTTTATCGAAATGGAGCTCTATGCCCCATGTTGCCGCTTCGACCGTATGCAGGTCCTTTACTACTGCATCAGAGAAGTTTTTGCATCCGGTCAGCTTGGCGACCTCGATCCTTTGAGGATCTCTGAATACCGTCTGGGTGGCATCATGCCTGAGGACGCTGCCGTGCCTGATCACGAAGAGCTCTTCGCTGAACCTGTACAGCTCATCCCTGCTGTGCGAAACCATGACTACCTGTCCCGGGTAGTCCTCGAGCATCTCCATCATCTCGACCTGCATGTGGTCTCTGAGGTATCCGTCCAGTGCGGAGAATGGCTCATCCAGCAGGATCAGTTCGGGCTCAGTGACCATGATGCGCGCGAGCGCTACCCTCTGCTGCTGACCGCCGGAAAGCTCTCCGGGAAGCCTGTCCTCAAAGCCCTGCATGCTGAAGCGCGACAGCATCTTACGGGCCTTTTCCGTATTCTCCGCCTTGCTTCCCTTAAGACCTGCCATCACATTCTGCATGACGGTCATCGTCGGGAAAAGAGCGTAATTCTGGAACATATAGCCCACATTGCGCTTCTGCGGTTTGAGATCCGTCCGGCTGTCTGAGTCATAAAGCACTCTTCCGTTTATCTCTATATGCCCGCTGTCAACGTCTTCTATGCCCGCGATGCTCCTGAGAGTCATGCTCTTGCCGCTTCCGGATGCGCCGAGTATGCCGACTCTCTTCGCGTCGCTTTCGATCAGCACATTCAGATCGAAGTCCCCTATTCTTTTGTGGATATCCGCGTAAAGTTTCTGCATCACCCGCACCTACCACTTCCGTACATTCTTCATATTCCTGCCTGTTATCATGTTGATCAGGAATACTGCGGCAAAAGCGATCAGAAGCACGATCACTACCCAGAATCCGGCCACGGCATAATTGCCGTCCTGTATTACCATGGCTATCCTCTGCGATACGGTGCCCGTCTTACCGGGTATGTTGCCCGCAAGCATCGATGTGGCTCCGTACTCACCCATGGCTCTTGCGAACGTCAGGATGGTTCCGCTTGCGATGCCGGGGCCGGCTGTCGGGACCACGATCTTCCAGAATATCGATGTCTCGGACATGCCGAGCGTCCTTCCGGCATATACCAGGTTGGCGTCTACCTGCTCGAAGGCCGCCCTGGCGTTCCTGTACATCAGCGGGAATGCTATGACGGTGGCAGCTATGATGCAGCCAAGCCAGGTGTGGACCGCGCTTATCCCGAAGTGATCATTCAGGAAGATCCCGAACGCTCTTCTTCTGCTGAAGATCAGGAGCAGAAAAAAACCGGCTACCGTCGGCGGAAGCACCATCGGCAGAGTCAGTATCCCATCGAGCACCGACTTCGCCCGGTAGTCTTTTTTTATGACCTTTCTCGCAGCCCAAAGACCGAGGAAGAACGATATGAAAGTCGCCACAACCCCGGTCTTGAGCGATATCCAAAGCGGACTCCAGTCCAGTGTTTTTGCCAGTTCTATGAAGCCGTTCATGGATAGTATTATACTACTTTGACTATTCTACGTCAGTATCGAATCCGTACTGCTGATAGAGTGCCTTTGCGTCGTCGTTAGTGATGAACGCGATGAAGTCAGCTGCTGCTGCGGACTCAGCGTCGTCAGCATCCTGATTTACGATCTGAGCTACAGGATAGATGATGTTTCCTGTTACGTCATAGCCTACTGTCTCGAGGATCTTGATGCTGTCTTCGTGTCCGATCGTATCCGAAAGGTATGTCGTACCTACTTCGCTGGATCCTTCTTCAACTGCAGCGAGGACCTTGCTTACGTTGCCCTGCTCGCTTATCTCAACTCCGCCGAGCTGTTCAGATACTTCCGCTGTAGTGATAGTTGCTGGATCCTCGACCTCTGCGAGGAGTCCGAGACTGATCATGGCCTGCCTTGTGTATTTGCCGACAGGTACGCTTCCGTCAGCGAGAGCGATGCTCTTTGCGTTTGCGATGTCTGCAAGCCCTGTCACAGCTGTCTCACTGTCAGGCTGTGTCACGACTACCAGCTGGTTATTTACAACGTTGGTTCTTGTTCCGTCGACTACCATGCCTGCACCCTCGAGCTCATCCATCTGCTTCTGTGCAGCGCTGAAGAACACATCACACGGAGCGCCTTCCTGGATCTGTGTAAGGAGTGCGCCGGAGCTGTCAGCGTTGATCACGATATCTACTCCCGGATTTGCTTCTTCGAAAGAGGCTTCAAACTCGCCCATAACATTGCTGAGCGATGCAGCAGCAAATACATTTACGGTCGTTACTTCTGCTGATTCATCTGCAGTTTCTTCTGCATCTCCGCTTCCTCCGCAGGCTGTCATTGCAAATACCATTGCAAGTACAAGCGCGATTGCCAGTAATTTCTTTTTCATCATTTTACCTCCTATAGCGATTACTTTTATAAAACAAATCGGTTTTTATATTATAAACCCTCTGAGTAAGAGGGCTGATAATATCATTTTAACGTGCGCATTCTCCCGTCCTTCCGAGCATTATCTCAAGGCCGTGCTCCAGCGGATGCATGATGAATTCCATGCACTCCCTTACGGCCTTCGGGCTTCCCGGAAGATTGATTATGAGCGTCTGCTTCCTTATACCGGCTGCAGCTCTCGAAAGCATCGCAGTCGGGGTCTTTGTCATGGAGTAGGCTCTTATCGCCTCGGCGATCCCCGGAGCCATGCGGTCGCACACCGCGATCGTAGCTTCAGGCGTAAGATCTCTCGGTGAGAAGCCCGTGCCTCCGGTCGTGAAGACCACATTTACCTGTCTCTGGTCGGCAAGACGGATGAGCTGCTTTGAAAGCTCCTCGATCCCGTCAGGAATCAGCAGTCCTTCGACAACATCATAACCCGCTTCAGTCAGCATCTCTCCGATCAGCGGACCGCTCTTGTCTTCGCGCTCGCCTGCCGCGCCCTTATCCGAAAGTGTGATCCAGGCGGCAGTGAAAGGTCTTGCCGGATCCGCCTCTATAAGCTCAACTGTATCGCCGGCCTTTACTATGCCGCCCTCAAGGACGACAGTAAAGACGCCTTCTCTCGGCATGATGCAGTCCCCTACCTGATGGTAGATCGTGCAGTGTGTATGGCACTCTTTTCCGATCTGAGTAAGCTCGAGCAGAGCGTCGCCTATCCTGAACCTTGTGCCTACAGGCAGGCCCTTCAGATCGAAGCCCTCTATGATGATGTTCTCGCCGAAAGCTCCGTTTTCAACGGAAGCTCCGCGAGCCTTGAATTCCTCTATTTTTTCTACGGAAAGAAGGCTCACCTGTCTGTGCCATTTGCCCGCATGGGCATCGCCTTCGATCCCCCAGTCCGGAACCAGTCTTATCTCAGGGGCCTCTTTCTTCTG
>JAFUGO010000158.1 GCA_017469325.1 Mogibacterium sp.
CAGCGCGCCCAGATTCACGATCATGTTGAGCTCTGTCTTCATGACAGTGAGAACGCCCTGTTCCAGTTCTTCGACAGCCATCGAATTGATCTTATCTTCTACCACTTTAGCCACATCTATCCTTCTGAGCGCGGAGTTGACCGCGTTCACGATGGATTCTCTGTACGCCGCTGTGAGCTTTGCTCTGACATGTTCTTCGTCATATCCCGCCTGCTCAAGCACATAGAGCGGAGTGCGGTCGCCAAGATCATGTATCCGTGAAGCCGTTATCCCGCTGACCATTTCAGGGCCCTTCTCGTCGATGAATTCCTCCATGCGAACGGCGACTTCACTCATGATTCGGTCTATCATCTTATCGCTGACAAGAAGGCTGAGGACCGTGGAGCCTGCGACATGCTCGTGCAGAAGCATCTTGCCCTCATGCTTAAGGGTTCCCGGTATATCCATCCTTTTTATGGCATCGGTGATCTTAAAAGACAGGAGCTCCGTGAACGTTTTCTCCATTCTGTCATATTTTTCTTCGCTGCCTGTCAGGACGGCTCCGCTTACTCTTATATCCTGTCCGAGTATATCCATTACCTTGTCGATAAGCGGCTTCTCCACCTCTTCGGTAAGCAGCCTGCCGGAGATATCTTCTTTTGTAAAGAGCTCATCCTGCACGATCTTACCGGCGGACTTTGCCAGTCTTGCCTTGCCCTTCGGGATAGCTCCCGGAGTAAGCGGAAGCTGATGCCCGAATACATATATCGCTCTTCTTGGGCGGAAAAGCATTTTGACCGCGATCAGATTGGTAAAGTACCCTATCACTGCACCGACCAGCGGCGGCAGTATATAGCTGCTTATAATATCCCAGGTCATTCGTGATCACCATCCCTGTTGTCTTTATCTTCCGGCTGCGTGCCGGCATGTGAACCCGCTTCGCCGACCGAGTACGAGGCTATGCGGCTCAGATCATTTTCCGTTCCGATGATCCAGAGTATGTCTCCCTTTTTGATGATCATGTTTGAGTCAGGCATCTGAGTGGCGTAACCGTCTCTCTCAAGGCCAAGTATCATGCAGTGTACGCGCGCGGTGATGCCGCTCGCTCTTATAGGTTTCTCAACATAAGGCTCCGTACCTCTTACCTGGATCGCCGCGCAGGCAAGCGCGTTCTCACCGGCATAATCCTCGGACAGGAATTCCTTAAGAGTGCGCATCGCAACATCCTGATCGATGCCGAGTGTCTTATAGAAAGTCTCAAGAGACTGCCTGTCTCCGATGACATGCACCTTGTCTCCGGCATGGAGCACCGTTCTGGCAGGCGGCATAGGCATGCGCTTTTCGCCGTGTCTGACCTTTACAACGTAGACGGCGTCTTTTTTGCCCCACTCAAGATCCTTGATCGACTTGCCTTCATAGGCTGCGCCCTTCGGGACCTCCCAGCTGAATATGCTATAGTCCTCATTGAGCCAGTGCTGTTCTTTTCTGGCACCGCCGCGTTCTTCCATCGTCTTCTGATTGAGATTGGCGAAGAACCTGGTCTCAAGCTGCAGATAGTACGAGGCTACGGACCCCGACCTCGCGATCAGAAAGATGCTTACCGGGATCGGAAGTAATATAAGAGGATTATCCAGGTCGAGCACTGTCACCAGCGGTATCAGCGCTATGAGTTCAAGGATAACTATCTTCATCAGAATGAGCACCACCAGCGGCGGACGGTTTGCAAGTTTGTCCATCCAGAGGTGTGTGAACGCTACGCTCCTGTTACCCATGAAAGGCGCCGCGAATACAATGAGGATCAGGTAAACGGCCACGACCGTGATGATCTGCGCCGCGCGGTTTCCGGTGATCCCCGCCAGAGCCGGATAGACCAGATTGCTCCCTGCTATCGCGACGACCAGCATGATGCTGCCGTATATACCGATCTTTTTGAAATGATCCGCAAGCACCGTCTTCCATTCGGACACGTGCTCCTCCTGGTCGCGCTCATCGGATGTGTAATTGAGCATCTTTTCTCTGAGCTTTTCGGGTATAGCCGACTCGATGGCTCCGACGATCCTGTCCTGCTGTCTTATGAGCACAGGTGTAAAGATTATGGTCAGTATCGATGCTGCAACTATCACCGGATACAGATAACTGTCCATGACTCCGAGCTCTATGCCCAGGCTCGCTATGATGAATGAGAATTCGCCGATAGGCGCGAGCGAGATACCGCCCCTCAAGGCCGTTCCGAGGTCCTGACCCGAAAGCATCATTCCTATGGTCGCGAATATAAGCTTCGCAACTACCGCAAGGATCGCGATAGGCACGATCGAAGTCCAGCGCGAGGCGATTATAGCCGGATCTACCATCATTCCTACGGACAGGAAGAATATAGCTCCGAACATATCCTTTATGCCCGACGTCACCCTTTCGACATTGTGCACATGACGCGTCCCGGCAAACAGAGAACCCGCGATGAATGCTCCAAGCTCCATCGAAAAGCCGAGCCAGTTGGCCAGCAGTCCCATCAGGAAGCAGAAACCCAGGCTCAGCAGAGTCAGAGTCTCGTCGCTCATCAGTCCCATTACTCTGTCCAGGAATGTCGGCAGGAAGTATATGCCGAGCACCATCCAGAGCACGAGGTAAGTGATCATCAGGAACATATGAAGCGCCATGCTGCTGCCGTCAGATGTCCGGCTCGCGGAGATCGTAGTCAGGACTACCATCATGAATACGGCGATGACGTCCTCCATTACAAGCGAGCCCATAACAAGCCCGGTATATCGCTCCCCCTCGAGTCCCATCTCGCTGAAGCACTTCTGTATGACGACAGTCGAGCTGATCGAAAGCATCGCTCCGAGGAATACAGCGTTCATCGTGTTCATTCCGGCGAGTATACCGAACGCGTATCCCACCAGCATGACTCCGCCCATCTTGACCGACGCGGAGACTATGGCCGTACTGCCTATCTCCGTCAGCTTGTGAAAGTCGAATTCAAGTCCTATGTGGAACAGTATGATGACGACGCCGATCTCACTCCATGTCTCGACCGATGTCGTGCTCTCTATATTCATAAAGAGCGGGAAGTGCGGTCCTATGATAAAGCCCGCGACAATATAACCCAGAATGGTCGGCAGCCTGAGCTTTTTGAAAACTATCGTGACCACCGCGGCGGTAGTCAGCATTATTGCGAGATCAGCTATGAGTTGTGGTACTTCCAAATCTGTTTCCTTTATCCGTAATTAAGCGCTTTTCGTATCTTCTTCCAGCCGGGCATGAATCTGTCCATCAGGGCATAGAAGTCCGGGCCGTGATCGGGCACTACCGTATGCACCAGCTCGTGGAGTATGACGTAGTCGAGCTCGGCATCCGACCTGGTTGCCAGCATGAGGCTGAGGTTTATATGATGCGTCACCGTATTGCAGCTGCCCCACCTTGTGTGCATGTCGCGCACGGTCCATCCGCTGCAGCGAAGGCCTGTGATGTCTTCTATGACCGGCAGCCTTTCCGCAATGCGGCGTTTGAGATCTGCCCTGCGGGCTTCCTTTTCGGCTTTGCTCTGAGGCTCCGGATGAGCCGCGGCCTTTGCGCGTATACGGGCTGATGCCCTGTCGATCCAGCCACGCCTTTCTCTGACAAACTCTTTTATCTGTTTATCGGACACCAGATACGGGGCGCTGATGACAACCCTGCCATCAGGCTCCTTTACCCGCATATTCAGTCTCTTTATGCGCTTTCTGGTGACCTGCACCTCAAGCCCGTCTATATAGATTATTTTAGTCATACATAGTTATTTTAACACAAAAGTACGCATGAAAAAGGCTCCCGTTACAGGAAGGAGCCCTTTTGTGCATTTTTTAAGATCATTACCTCCTGCCGAGGGAGCGTTCTCAGATATACTGTTTCCTTACATAGCCCGAAGTAAACGCCCGCATGGTGGAGAAATAGCCCAGCTTCAGCTTTACAGTATCGCCTACCTTATAATTGACGCTGCTGTCTGTAACGTCGAGCATGAGATGGTCCGAGCTTGAGCCGAGGAGTATGATACCCGGATCACAGCTGACCGTCGTCTCCACGTCAAAGTCCTGCTTTCCGAGTGCGCATATCGCCTTGAGGCGGTGCTCTCCCCTGTCAGTGAATTCAGGCTTTTTACCATATGAATCCACGCCGACCGTTCCCCATGGCAGAGATGGCTTTTCCTTGAGCTCGACTATCTCGCATTCGAGCGTGAACACATCGGAGAATGTGTCCGGAAGATACTGATACTTTGCCCTTTCCTTGCCGAAGAGGACCGACTCTCCAAGCCTCAGGTTGTCTACTCCTTCAGGGATTCCCCCTCTGAGCATCAGGTCTACCGCAGCCGAATTCCCGCCGCTTACCACGTGCAGAGGATGTCCCACAGCCTCTTCGACACGCCGCCGCAGCTTAGCCAGCTGAGTCAGCTTTTCAGTGTCATACTGTATGAATGAGAAGCATGTGAGATTGACACCTATGCCGTAGAGCTCCACGCCCGTGAGACCATCGGTCTCGACGGCGGCAGCGATAAGTTCATCGTGATCTATGTACCCCTCGCGTATGTCTCCGAGGTCGGCCATCAGGATCACCTTATGCTTTCTGCCCTGACGGAGAGCTTCTTCGCTTATCACGCGCACAGTCTCCATCTCTGAATTCAGCGATGCGTCAGCATAGCGCACCAGTTCTGGAACCTCCGATAGCATCGGCGGGCGTATGAGCCATTTTTCTGCGTCTATGTCCTGCAGCTTCTTCAGATTATCCGTCCGTGCGTCTCCGAGCATCATGATGCCCTCTTCGACAAGAATGCGCGCGATCACCGGGTCACCGCAGAAGACCTTGGTGACAGCCGTGATATTAATGCCGCGTTCGCCACAGAGGGATGTGAGTACGCGTACATTCTGTCTGAGATGATCGGTATTTACCGTAAGTAAAGGATACATTTCTTCTCCTGTCTGGATCCTGTTTTAAATAAACCCGTTTATGAAACAGCCGGCAGGTGTTTCCTGCCGGCTGCTATTTACATTGTGTTAAGATGACCGGCTGTTAGTCCTGCCAGTAATCCACCTTGCCCTCAAGGCCTACTGAAGAAGCCTTGAA
>JAFUGO010000159.1 GCA_017469325.1 Mogibacterium sp.
CCGCGAAATGGATCAGCTCGACTGCTGGTTCCCCGAGGTGAAGCAGCTCATCGGGCTTGAGCAGGATCCGGTATTTCATCCCGAGGGCGACGTCTGGAATCATACTATGGAAGTGATCGACAGAGCTGCCGCATTCAGAGACAAGGTCTCCGATTCTTACAGCTTCATGCTTCTGGCACTGACGCATGACTTCGGAAAGATAGTTACGACCGAGTTCGTAAAGGGACGCATCCATGCCTACGAGCATGAGATCAAAGGCATGCCTCTGGTAGAAGAGTTTGTGAGACGCATCACGGGGGAGAAGGCGGTCATCGACTACGTGATCAATATGGTCCCGCTCCATATGCGTCCGAATGTCGCAGCGTACTCGAAGCCGGCGCTCAAGTCCACAAACAGGATGTTCGATGCGGCCGTCTCTCCGGAGGATCTCATATGGTTTGCCGCCGCGGACAGACCGGTCTTCTCGGGAAGCGACGCTTTCTCGGGAGACAGTGACTTCCTCTTCGAGAGGCTTAAAGCCTATGAAAAGACTATGGCAGCTCCTTATGTGGCGGGACGTGACCTTATAGCCGCGGGGCTCAAACCGGGTGAGGACTTTTCGGAGATCCTCGCCTACGCCCACAAGCTGAGGCTCGCCGGAATACAAAAAGACTCCGCTCTTAAGCAGACGATCACATATGCGCAGAAGATGCGCCGCAAGGCACAGAAGTAAACAGAAGAGGTAAAACAGAAAAAGATAATAGAGCTGATCCGGTTTTCAAAAAAACCGGGTCATTTAAGTTTGATTTAATTTTCGGCTGTTATCCTATTCACTGTAAAGGGGGTAACGTCATGGGATACCAGGCGGTCTTTAAAAGATATGAACTTAAATACATGATCACCGCGGATCAGAAGGACCGGATACTTAAGGCGATGCATCCGTACATGGAGCCTGACAGATTCGGAAGATCGACAGTCAGAAACATATACTTCGACACTGACGATTTTATCCTGGCTAGGCATTCCATAGCGAAGCCGGACTTCAAAGAAAAGCTCCGCATAAGAAGCTACGCCAGAGCGGATGCAGGAAGCACTGTATTCGTGGAGCTCAAGCGCAAGTTTGACGGCATCGTCTACAAAAGGAGGCTGGGACTGCCGGAGGCTGATGCGATGAGGTGGATGGCAGGCTCGGAAGACCCTTCGATACATAGGGAACTCGAGGCGGAATCTTCGCAGGTCGCGGAAGAGATAAGATATTTCGCGGGCCTGTACAAGGGGCTCAAGCCGGTGCTTTACCTCAGCTACGACCGCGAGGCTTACAGACTAAGGGACGGCTTGGCGGAATTTGGCGGAAGCGACGGATTCAGAGTCACCTTCGACACCAACATCCTCTGCAGGGAGACAGACCTGACGCTGGAGTCTGAAGCATACGGAAAACCGATACTCGAAGAAGGGATGTTCCTGATGGAACTCAAATGTCCGGGGGCGATACCGCTCTGGATGGTGAAGATCCTTTCTGAAGAACACATATACAAGACATCATTTTCAAAATACGGGACCGCTTACTGCCGGTTCATGAAGGAGGCATATACAAATGGAAGAACTGTTGACGAGCATATACGAAAGCCAGGCGGTAGCGTCTATAAGCCTTACGGACTTCGCGGCTTCGTTCGCGGTATCTATGGCGCTGGGGCTGCTGATCGCAGCCGCGTACATGCATAACACAAGATATACAAAGAGCTTTGTGGCGACGCTCGCGATGCTGCCGGCAATCATCTGTGTGATCATCATGATGGTCAACGGAAGCGTGGGGACGGGAGTCGCGGTTGCGGGAGCCTTCAGCCTTGTAAGGTTCCGCTCGGTCCCGGGCACGGCAAAGGAGATCTGCGCGATCTTCCTGGCCATGGGCACGGGCCTGATCACCGGAATGGGATACCTCGGGCTTGCGACGCTGTTTTCGGCAGTGCTCTCGCTCGCCATCATAATCTTCAATCATCTCGACCTCGGATCAAAGAAGAATGCTGACAGATACAAGAGCTTCAGGATCATGATACCCGAAGATCTGGACTACAGCGGAGTCTTCGATGACCTCTTCGCGGAGTATACGAGCTCATGCGAACTCGTGAATGTGAGGACGACCAACATGGGCAGCATGTTCAGGCTCACATATGATGTGATACTTAAGGACCCGGGCAGAGAGAAGGAACTTATTGATAAGCTGCGCTGCAGAAACGGTAATCTGGAGATAAATGTTTCGAGACAGGCGACGGCAGCGACTGAGCTTTAAAACATAGGGACAATGCAAACCTCCGGGCTGCATACAGAGACAGGATCGTGGGAACGGAGCTTCGGCTCCGTTTTCAGTTGCGATAAACCGCGTATTATCCGCTGAGATGTCTGTATATTAATTTATGCAAGGCTTATCGGCAATGACATCCGGTGCTGCATTGTTGTAAAATTCTGATGTTGGGTTTTGATAAGGACTAAGGAGGTAAAGCAATTGGCATTTGCAGGATATCTGCTGAGGATGCTCAGCGGCGTAAGGTACAGCAAGTATAAAGAAGTGCTCGAAAGGGTGCAGCGTTTTTCGGGCATGAGCAAGGCGGCGATCACCGCGGACATGATAAAATGCGCTCAAAAATACGGAGCCGGCTACTACGATTATGTGACCTTCGGCTTCTGGGATCTGACTGACGAGCAGCGCGACACTTTCCTCACAAGAGTCCGCAACAAGAAGCTGATCAGCCATTTCAACGACGATACCTACGGAGATCTGTTCGACGACAAGGAGCAGTTCAACAATCTCTTCAAAGAATATATAAAGCGCGACTTCCTGAACGTGCAGACCGCGTCGAAGGGCGAAGTGAGAGCGTTTACCGAGAAGCATAAGGTGATCTTCTGTAAGCCTCTCGACGGATCCTGCGGACACGGCTGCGTGAAGAGGGACCTCGCAGACTACGAAAGCTTCGATGAGCTTTACAGGGAGCTACTCCGCGATGATACGGGACTCATCGAGCAGGTGCTCGAGCAGCATCCTGACAATGCGAAAGTTTATCCATACGCGATGAACTGCCTCAGGATCATCACAGTGGTAGACAGGCAGAGAGTTCCGCATGTCATATTCGCTACGCAGAAGTTCGGACTGAACGGACGTGTGGTGGACAACTACGGTTTCGGTACGCGCGTAGACCTCGAGACGGGCAGGATCTGCTCGCCGGGCGTCAGCGGCGACGGCTCGATGGGCATCACCTATGATGAGCATCCGCTGACGGGTTACAAACTGGTAGGCCACCGGGTGCCGATGTTCAAAGAAGCCTGCGAGCTTGCAAAGAAGGCGGCGCTCGTGGTGCCGCAGGTCAGATACGTGGGGTGGGACATAGGCATCACTCCTGACGGTCCGGCCATTGTCGAGGGCAACAACTACTCAGCTCACGACTTCTGGCAGCTGCCGGCGCAGACTCCTGAGAAGACCGGGATACTGCCGGTATTTGAGTCGATCGAGCCGGACCTCAAGGTCCGCTAGGCTCAGGACTGCAGACGCAGCAGACGCGCCGAGGCGTGCCGGCAGATCATATATAAAGATAAGAGAAGACTTGCATTACGGTGAATGATCCACCGGGGCAAGTCTTTTTTTCGTTGTTTAAATCTCATTTAAGCTTGACGCGTTATCTTATGGCTGTAAACAGAGAAAAGGCTTCGCGTCAGACCAAAGGTGACGCGGAGGATCAGAGATAACACTTCAGGGCCGCAAGGCTGCAGAAAGAAGAGGCACAGACATGAACAGCAACAAAGATACAGATTACAGAAACAGGACGTATGAAGACGCGGGGGTAGATATCGCGTTTGCCCGCAAGGCGCTCATATCCATGATTGCGCTCCTGCTGGCCCTGGTGATCACACTAACCGGATGCGGAGCTTCGGCAGGCACGGCATCAGGCGGTGACGGCTCGGCCGCTATCGTTGCGACAGAGGCGGCAGAGACATCGGGAGCATCCAAGGCGGATCAGTTCACAGAACGAGACCTTTCGGGCGAGTATGACAAAAGCGAAGCAGAGACCATCACACTCAGCAGAAGCTCGGCGAAGACTTCGGCATCTTCAGGCGTCACTATCGACGGGAGCACCGTAACTATCACGGAAGAGGGCGTATACATCGTGAGCGGATCTCTGAGCGACGGACAGATAGTAGTCGACGCGGATGAGTCAGCAAAGGTACAGATTGTCCTCAATAACGTATCGGTCACGAGCAGCGACTCGGCAGCTCTCTATGTAAAATCGGCAGACAAGGTATTCGTGACACTCGCGGACGGGACTAAGAACACTCTCGCCAACGGCGGAAGCTTCGTTGCTGACGGAGACACCAATGTCGACGGAGCCATCTTCGCCAAGGATGACATCACGATCAACGGAAGCGGAAGCCTGACGGTAAGCTCTCCTGCGGGCCACGGCATCGTCGGAAAGGACGATGTTAAGATCGCGGGCGGCAATATTATCATCGAGGCGGCGAAGCACGGCGTGCAGGCAAACGACAGCGTAAGAGTAGCTGAGGCTGATATCAACATAACAGCCGGCACGGACGGCATACACGTATCGGATGACGCGGATGAAGAGGAAGGAACTGAATCCGACAGCTACTTCTACATCGCGGACGGTTCGGTCACGATCTCGGCAGGCGATGACGGGATACATGCGGACGCTCAGGCGATCATCGAAGGCGGCACAGTTACAGTTACAGAATCGTATGAGGGCATCGAAGCTCTTGACATAGACATCATAGGAGGCAAGGTCGATGTGACCGCAAGCGATGACGGCATCAACGCCGCGGGCGGAAGCACTTCGAACGGAAGCGACACTTCGACAGATACCTTCGGATCCGACGACTGGTTCGGCGGCAAAGGCGGCGGCTTCAATGACGGCGGCTCAAACGGAAGCATCGATATAAGCGGCGGAGCTGTGTCGGTGAAGGCAGGAGGAGACGGGATCGATGCCAACGGCAGCATCACTGTCAGCGGCGGATACACGGTTGTGACAGGACCTACCCAGGGCGACACTTCGGTCCTGGATTATAACTCGACAGCAACAATAACAGGCGGTACGTTCATCGGAACAGGCGGAGCCGGTATGGCAGTGAATTTCACGAGCGCTGAGCAGGGCCTCATTGCGGTAAGCACAGGCAACCAGTCGGCGGGAAGCAGCGTGAAGCTGACCGACGAATCAGGAGCCGAGATCGCAGAGATCGAGCCTGAACTCGACTACGCGGTAGTCTACATAAGCACAGCGGATATGACTCAGGGCAGCACATATACCCTGACAGCCGGAAGCTACAGCGAGAGCATCACTCTCAGCGACATGATCTACAGCAACCTCACGGGAGGTATGAATGGCGGCGGCCTTGGGGGAGGCGGTCCCCGAGGCGGAATGAATGACGGAACTGAGATGAACGGCGGCGGAATGCCTGAAGGAATGGAAGAAGGCGCAGGACGCGGCGGAATGCGCGGAGGCCACGGCGGCGGGATGCGTCAGGAAGCCGGAAGCGGATCACAGGCTGGCGATCCGGCGCAGAGCCTGACAAATGAGAACGCTTAACGGAGCGCTCTCATAGCAAGAGTCGATGCAATTCCGACAAGGATACCGGCGGCGATGCCGCTGAACAAAAGAACAGGAAAATAGAAGAATATGCGGAGGTCCTCGATCAGGGCGGCGGCCACAAGAAGCTGCCCCATGTTATGCAGGACGCCCGCAGCCATACTAACACCGGTCACTGAAAAGAGGCCGGTTTTTTTGAGCAGGATCATCCCGGTAAGACTGACTGCCGCTCCCGCAAGAGCGTACAGCATACCGAAAGCACCGTTGAACAGAAGCCCGGCCAGCACCACGCGGATCACGCTTACGGCAACAGCGTCCTTCGCCCCGAACTTATACAGAGCGACCACTGTGACCACGTTCGCGATGCCAAGTTTGATGCCGGGTATTCCCGGGTTATATGGTATAATGGCTTCGACATACGAAAAGATAAGGGCAAGAGTGGCCATCAGGCCGACTCTGGCGATGAAGGAAGAACTCAGGGCTGAGCGTGATGCGCTTCGACGGTCCGCTTTTTTACGAGGTGACTGAGTCATAGCTGCCTCCTTCCCCGGAACCGCCGGACTCTATCCGGACAACGAGCCTGTTCGGCAGGCAGACGATACTTTCGCCTGTCCCACTGATAGCTCCGTGCTTTACGCATACCTGATTCTTGCATGAAGCTTCGGTCACGGACACGGTGCCTCCGCTGATCTCAACGACATTGTAGTAGTCATACTGATCGGAAGGAGACGCATCCTTATCCGCGGCAGACGAGTCGCTGCTTATCTGCTTCGGCGCAGGCACAACAACAGTGCGGTCCTCTGACAGAGGATATCTCGCGTAAAGATCACCGCCTGATTCGATGATGACCCGGGCGTCTGCTCCGGCATCGGAATGCGAAAGCGAGAGCGCGGCGGAAGCTGCCAGACCCGTCAGGACCAGCACGATGAATAATATGATGTCTGCTTTCCGTATGTACTGCTTCATAGTGATTATTGTACCATGAAGCGTCAAAGAAAGGATAAACAAGCGGATGAATGGGACAAAGCAGATCGGAAAGATAATGATGGCGGCCGCGATACTGGCGGCATCCATTTTTGTGCTTACCGGCTGCGGCTCAACAGCTCCTGAGCCTGTAAGCGACGACGGCTTTTATCTCGATACCATCTGCAGCATCTCGATATACCGCATGGAAGACAGTGACGGCAACGTAAAACCTGCCGCCGAGATGACAGAGGAAGCCGAGGTCGCGATCAGCTCAGCCTTCGATCTGTGCAAGGATCTTGAATCCAAACTCAGCCGCACGCGAAAGGATTCAGAGGTCAGCCGCATAAACAGTGCCGGCGGCGAGTGGACAGAAGTCAGCGACGTCACGGCAGAGCTCCTCAGCAAAGGACTTGAGTATTCCGCATTCTCGGACGGAGACTTCGATATCACGGTAGGCGGAGTCACTAAACTGTGGGATTTCCACGCTGCCGAAGGAGAGGCAAAGCTCCCTGATGAAGAGCAGCTCAAAGAGGCCGTAAAGCATGTGGACTACAATAAACTTGAGATCGACGGCAGCCGAGTCTGCATCACAGATCCCGAGAGCGAGATAGATCCCGGCGGGATCGCCAAGGGTTTCATCGGCGACAAGATGACCGAAAGCCTCGAGGTGGCCGGAGTCGTGTCCGGGATAATCAACCTGGGCGGCAACGTCATATGCATTGGCGGTAAGACCGATGAAGAGGACTTCGCGATAGGAGTCGAGGCGCCGTTCAGCGAGCGCACCGAGATAATCGGAAAGATAAACGTGCGCGACAAAACTCTGGTGACATCCGGAGTATACGAGCGCATGATAAAAGTCGACGGCAAAAGCTATCATCATATACTGGATACCGAAACGGGGTGGCCCGTGGAGTCGGACCTCGACGCGGTCACGCTCATAGCGGACAAAGGCTGCTCGGCGGATATAGATGCCGCCAGCACGATATGCCTCATCAAAGGATATGAGGGCGCTAAGGAGTACCTCGAGGATTATATGCCGGACGGTGTCGAAGCTGTATTCGTGCTCAAAGACGGCAGCATAGAGACGACGGACGGAGCCGGATTCGAGAAGAGCGAGTGACCTCAGGTAACAGACTGAGGGCGTATACATAAAACAGCAGGAGCCATAATGGACAAAGACAGAAGATACAACATAATAGTGACGAACGATGACGGGATAGGCACGGAAAGCCTGATGCGGCTCGTCGAGCAGCTCGGCAGTTTCGCCGATGTCTACGTCGTCGCGCCGATGGAGCAGCAGAGCGGAAAGTCCCACAGCATAACCTACAGGCGCGAGGTGAGTTCGGTCGAGCACACACTCAGGGGCGCCGTGGAGGCGTTCGCTATAGACGGGACTCCTGTCGACTGCGTAAAGTGGGCGATCTTCAAATTCAAAGAGGAGGGCATCACGCCGGACTTCCTGGTGAGCGGAATAAACCTGGGCCATAACGCCGGGCTTGCCATGCACTACTCCGGCACTATAGCCGCTGCCCGCGAGGGAGCTCTCAACGGCATACGCTCGATCGCGCTCTCCGTGGACGGCCACAATGCCAGCCACTTCGACTACCTGCTCGGCGCGCTCCCGCGCCTGCTTGAGATGTCCGCAAAGATCAGCCCGGCCACACTCCTGAGCGTCAATGCTCCCGACATCCCTTCGTGGGATATAAAGGGACTCAAGGTCGTACCGGCCGCTCCTTTCGGCTACGCCGAGAAGTTCTCGTTCACAAAGGCGGATAGCGGTAACCTCCAGATGCTGCCGGAGCATTTCGAGCTCGACGGCAACATGCGCTACGACATCGACTGGCTCAAGGCTTCGTATGTCGCGGTGTCGCCTATTCCGGCGCAGGCAACGGATCCGGTGGCGGTCCTGAAGCTGAGAGGACTCACCCGTGCGGAGGACTGCCTCACGGTGATAGTCGACGCGCAGCAAAAGATGCTCGGCCGCGTCAGAAAGCCGGCAAGATTCGAAAGGAAGATCGAGTGCTTCGTCCACGCCGTGAGCCGCATGGCGAGACCTGTGCTCTTTACCGAAACACACGGCATGGGAGACATCCTCCCGGCTCTCACATCTTACGCATCCGAAGCGGAGAAGGTGGTCCACATACAGCCTGACGCATGGACCGCTCCCGACATGGAAAAGTACGCGACCTGCCTCGACCCGCAGAAGATCCTGATCGCCGGAGCTTCGTCCAACGCCGAGCTCATGCAGACTGCGCTTGGCTTTGTTGAGCGCGGTTATGAAGTGACTGTTATCGAAGATTGCTGCGCGGCTCCTTCAAAGAGCGACCATAAGACCGCGATGCGCATGCTGGCCAACGCGGGGTGCAATATAAGCACATTCAGGACCGAGGTCATGCTGCTTGCGGGAGAGTGTGAAAAGCCTGTCCTCGACTCGGTCACGGCGATCCTCAATGAATGACAGGACGTTCCTGAACTACCCCAAAATACAATATTCGATCCATTTAAAAAGGCCTTCTATTTCTTGACACAAAGGGGGCCTTGTTGTAATATCGTATGTGCTATGCGCTTGCCGCAAAGTCATGCTGATGTAGCTCAGTAGGTAGAGCACTTCCTTGGTAAGGAAGAGGTTTCGGCAGTTCGAGTCTGCTCATCAGCTCCATGCAACCCGCTTAGGGACAGGGACGCTTGTCCCTAATATATAAAACGCGTTTTATTAAAGGAGGAAGTTAAATGGCAAAGCAGAAATACGAAAGAACCAAACCGCATATCAACATCGGAACAATCGGCCACGTTGACCACGGTAAAACAACTCTTACAGCAGCTATCACATCCGTAC
>JAFUGO010000160.1 GCA_017469325.1 Mogibacterium sp.
GTGGCAGAACTCGTCGACCAGATCAACTCCGAGAACCCTGAATTCGTCATCCTCGGAGGAGATGTGACAGACGAGCTCACGACATACGACGACATGCTGGCAACGTACATGAATCTCTCGGCTTTAAAGGCTCCGACGTACTTCATTTACGGAAACCACGACAGGCAGCCTGACTGGGATTACTTCGGGAGCCGCACCTACACGGACGAGCAGCTCGAAGAGACCATAAAGAGCTCCGGTATCACGATACTGTCAGATGAATATGTGCAGTTAGCGGACGATCTGGTCATGCTCGGAAGAGAGGATGTAAGCATGACGGATCTCCGTAAAGACTGGAAGACACTTAAGAATCCGTACGCGGGGAAGGGCGCACTGATCGTAGCTGATCATCAGCCTTACGATAATGAACAGCTCGCTGTCGAAGACTCCGTGCTGCAGCTTTCGGGACATACGCATGCGGGCCAGATGTGGCCGCTCCAGAAGATATACAGACTCGCCGGAAGACAGGCTTACGGTGAGTTCAAGTATCCGGGAACGATGCTGTACGTCACCGCAGGCGAGAGTGACTGGATGATGCCGCTCCGCACAGAGGAACACTGCGAGTGGGACCTCGTAACGATCAGACCATAACAGAAAGGTGCTGAATGGCTAAAGAGATAAAACAACACGAATCAAAAGGCGGAAGCCTGCTCGGCACGATCCTGGATTTCGGCAGAGAGCTCATAATGGCGGGTGCGGATGTCTGGAAGGTCGAAGACACGCTGGCAGAGCTTTGTGATGCATATGCTTTTAAAAACTACTATCTGTGGGTGAACTCCGGATGTGTGGAAGCGACTGTCCAGACGAATGACGGACGCGTCTATACACAGATCAGGGACGTCAGAGGAAAAAAGCTTGACGTCGAAAGGCTTACGCGTTTGGAGAACCTGGCGGAAGAAGTCATACGCCGCAGGATGGGCGCAAAAATGTTCAGAGACAGGGTACAGGAGATACTCGATTCTCCGGGGCACCCGTGGTATGTAAAATACATAGGCTCTTTCATGGCGGCTGCCGGCTTTGCTGCATTCTTCGACGGCGATCCGGCTGACGTTGCTGTGACGGGCATCATCGGTCTGATCCTTGCAGCGATCAGCGATACGCTCGGACGCAGGGAAAACAATCCGCTGATATACAATTCCATCGCTTCCTTCGTGATGGAAGTCGCGGTGCTCTGCTCAGTCTATATAGGGTTAGCCCATCATTCCGAAATAATCGGTTCGGCAGCTCTGCTCCTTCTGATAAGCGGTCTGGGCGTAATGAACGGCATCAAGGAGCTGCTCCATGCGAATACAATATCCGGGCTGAGCGGCATACTTACCGCGTTTCTCGGAGCCGCGGGGCTGGCCATAGGTATTTCGCTCACACTGTACTTTACCAGAGGAGCGCTGTGGAACGCTCTGAACGCGCAGAGTCCTGTCAGCAACAAAGTGCTCCAGACCGTTTTCTGTACTATCGGAAGCGTGGGCTTTGCTCTTCTGCTCGGAGCGAAGGGCAGGACCGTGCTGCTTTCCGGCATAGGCGCGGCAGGCACATGGATAGTCTACCTTCTGGTAAATGATTTCATGGACGGCAACTACTTTGCGGCCGCGCTGGCCGCTGCATGCTACGTGGCATTCTATTCGAACGCCGTCTCAAAGGTCCGGGGCATACCGTCTTCGGTATTTCTTATAACCGCGATATTCCCGCTCGTACCGGGTTCCTATCTGTACAGAGCGGTCGTAGCGGCTATACTGGATGAAGTCGATGTGCAGCATTCCCAGGTCAGGCATCTGCTTCTCGTCTGTCTGGCGATCTCGCTGGGATATATCCTGATGGAAGTGCTGTATAAGTACTGGCGTAAACTCAAAACAAAAATAGCCGGCATCGCATGATGCCGGCCAATTATTTTTTTTGAGCTACAGATAGCGGTCAAGCTTCTGCCAGAGCTCATCTCCCGCTTCTTTGATCTGTTCTCTGATCTCTTTGCGGGCGGAGCTTATCGATTCTCTCGCGTCGCTTCTGAAAGACTCTATGCTTTGCTCCGCCTCATAGGCAGTGCTGATCGCGTCGACTATGATCTTATTGCGGGCAGAACGCAGAGCTGAATCTATCTCGGACTGCTTTTCTTCTATTCCCTGTCTGATCATCTTATGGGCGGCGTCTATGTCGCCGAATATCTGCATCAGCTCACCCTGAGACTGCATCCATGAGCCGCGGAGAGGGTCGTGCTCTCCGTAAACACCGCTTTTATAATTGTCGATGACTGCTCCGTAACGGTCATATGCCGCAGCGACAGCGTCTTCCCATGATACATAAAGCTCTCTGCCGGCGGCTTCTCCGGCCTTTTTCACCATTCCCGGATCCGCGCACAGGCTGCGCAGTTTATCTGCCAGCGAGTCGGCATTTTCTTCAATGAGGAATCCGTTGCGCCCGTCTGTGATCCCTTCCGAAGCGCAGCTGTCCGCAACTATTACGGACGCCGTATCCGAAGCTGCCGCTTCCCTCACAACCAGCCCGTTTGTATCGAAGGTGGAAGGGAAGAGGAAGAGATCCGCGCGGCTGTACCACGCCCTCATAAGGTCGCGTTCATAGACCGGACCGGCAAAGAAGACTTTAGAGCCGAGCTTCAGCTCATCCGCATAGGCTGTGATCTCATCCATGTCACATCCTCCGCCCGCGAATACCATGCGGAAATCTATGCCGTTGTCCGCAAGCTTCTTAAGGGCATCGAGAATGATGCGAAGCCCTTTGTACCACATCATTCTTCCGGCAAACAGAAAACAAGGCACATCTGACGGAAGATCAAAGCCTTCCGTTGCCTCAGCGATAAGCTCACCGGATACGCGCTCATGAGGCAGATCGACACCGTTCGGCATGACTATATAGTCACCCTCATAGCCAATGGAGCGGAGGTTCTCTCCGGCTCCCCTGCTTACGGTCCAGATCTCATCGCAGGCGTTAACGTTGCGGAGCAGCGCCTGGAGCGCGCCCTCCTGCAGGACCTTGCTCTTTATGGCTTTGGCGATATCTATGTCATACTTCGTGTGCCATGTCAGAACGAGCGGAAGCCTGTTTGCCTCTGCCAGCTGCCTAGCGAGTATGCATGACATGATAGGGCAGTGTGTGTGCAGCAGAGCTGCGTGCTCTGCCTCGACAGCGTGAGCCGCCTCAGGTGAGAAAGGGTATCCGGCCACATATCCGACCAGCTTGCGCGTGTCGATGCTCGGATATCTGATAACGGGGAATTCAAGCCCGCTGTCATCGGTCCCCGGCACACTTGGCGTCACCACAAGTGAGTGCCCGTGATACTTTTCGATATTGCGGGCATAGTTGAAGACCACGGTTGCCACGCCGTCAATGGTAGGCGGGAATGAGTCATTCAGTAAACATACTGTCATTTTCTTATCCATGGCCACATTGTAACAAATAAGCATCACATACTGCAATTCAGAGCGTCTGACATTGATAAAGGCCCGGATTTGAAGTAAAATTTCGCAGTAGAGATATTGTGTTTTAGGGGAAGAGAAATGAAAGGACAGGAAGACAGACAAAAGGTAATAGTAAGGACGAGCATAGTCGGTATCGTTGTGAATATACTGCTCGCTGCCTTCAAGGCGGCAGTAGGACTTCTGTCACACTCGATAGCCGTCGTGCTGGACGCGGTAAACAACCTCTCGGATGCGCTTTCTTCAGTGATCACTATCGGAGGAGCGAAGCTGGCGGGCAAAAGGCCTGACAGAGAGCATCCTCTCGGCCATGGAAGGATAGAATATCTTTCGGCGCTGATCGTAGCGGTGATAGTGCTCTACGCCGGTATAACTTCGCTCATAGAGTCGATCAAAAAGATAATCAATCCGGAAACACCCGATTATACTACCGCTTCGCTTATCATTATCGCGGTCGCTGTCATAACCAAGATACTGCTCGGCAGTTATGTAAAAAAGAAAGGCGAGGAGACTCATTCCGGAGCTCTCGTCGCTTCGGGCACGGACGCGATATCCGACGCGGCTCTTTCGTTTGCCGTTCTGGTCACGGCGCTGCTTTACACGTTCAAAGGCATTTCGCTTGAAGCATATGTGGGCGTCATCATATCCGGTTTCATCATCAAAGCCGGCATCGAGATGATAAGCGATACCATCAGAGATATCCTGGGCAAAAGGGCGAGCGTTGAAGTCTCGTCAAGGATAAAGGAGATAGTAACAGAGGATCCGGACGTTCTCGGAGCGTACGACCTATTCATACATGATTACGGCCCTGACAAGGCATACGCATCGGTGCACATCGAGCTGCCTGATTCGATGACTGTAGACAAGGTGGACGTGCTGACGCGCAAACTCACCGACAGGGTCTTCAGGGAGACGGGAGTCATACTCACCGGTATCGGAGTTTACTCGCGCAACACGGACTCCAAAGCCGAGAAGATCAGAAGAGACATCGAAAGCATAGTCCTGTCTCACGACTGGGCGCTCCAGATGCACGGCTTCTATCTGGACGAAGTCAAGAAGGTCATCAGATTCGATGTTGTCATGAGCTTTGATATCTCACACAGCGAGGGCATAAAGACGATCTGTGAAGAGGTCAAAGAGCTGTACCCTGAGTATGACCTCGTGATAGTGCCGGATATCGACATCACGGACTGATAATGGAAGCGTGCTTCCAATTGTAACGTA
>JAFUGO010000161.1 GCA_017469325.1 Mogibacterium sp.
ACTTATTCACCTCTTTGAGATTGTTTACGACAAGTTCCTCTACCAGCATGGACACGAGCACGTAAATGATCGTGAAGATCAGTATGTCTGCCAGGATCGTCTCGTAAGCCTTGACGTCGCGCATCTGGAAGACTTCGCTCATAGGTATCTGCAGGAAGAGATACGTGTCATCGCTTGGTTTCTGGATAAGGCAGAGCGACTCCTCATCGTATACTTTCGCCCTGAAATGTTCATTTATCTCGTGGGTCTTTATCAGCTTACCCAGCTCAGGGGTGTAGTATTTGTCAAAGTCAGTCCCGGCGAGCACATTTTCGTCTTCGTCGATTATACAGAATGTGCCGTAATAGCCGACGTGATGCTGAAAGCTCTCAGCGGATCCTCCCCGCGCCCTTATATGAGTAAAGGCATACGTGATATCTTCGGCCGTGTAGTCGAGATCCCATCCGCTTTCAAGTACAGCTTCCCGGGAATGCATGGTGTAACTGAACTGAAAGCTAATCAGAAGTACTGCAACAGTCACCCCGAACAACCACACCTGGAATCTGTTTGAGACCGGCACTTCTTTTTTAGGGATCGGCTTCAGCGGATTTCGCCACTCTCCCGCGCTGATCCTGACAGCAAGAGCAACAAGCGAGAGCCCGAATGCGCTGAACAGTATCATCGGCACTAAGCAGGTCTTTACTACAAGATATGCTTTGCTCAGCTCATTCCTGTGGGTAAAGAATATCGCATACATATGGAAGACTTCCACGAAAGCTCCCATGAAGAATGAGTACGCTACATTAGGTCTGTCGTTTTTGAAGATAAAGACCCTCAGAAATGCCGCAAGGAATCCGGCAAGGGCCGTAGAAATACTGCAGGCGACAGTGGTAAAGGTTCCCACTCCGAACATTGTTCCGGCAACATATCTTTCGGCGCCGCCAATGATACCCGCGATTATCCCGGATACGGGATCAAAAAAGAGTCCGGCGCACAAAGGCCCCAGGTCCCTTACATTGACGAGCATATCTCCATAGTCGATACCAAGGTGCGTGGAAAAAATGCACATGATACCGTAAAGAACACCCACGGCTATCTTGTTATCTACAGGGTTCTTCCTGTCCCCTGCCTGTTTCCAGATCAAAAATGTCACGCCTGCATAAATTAGCGTCATTATTGACATTTTTGCGATCATTTCAGCCATTTACAGATTCCCTTGTTCTTCCATGACGCGGACCTCTTTTATAAAGAAATCCGCACCTTCAATAATCTCTTTGTTCCCGGATCCGCAGGCCGGGCACAGGCCCCTGTTTGCGACTATCGGGTACTCAGTCCCGCATTCACTGCATCGGCCGACCGCCGCGATCCTGTTGATTATCAGCTCGGAGCCCCTCAGATAATCGTAATCATCCGAGATGACCTCATAGCCATCCTGTAAAAACTCAGGGATCACGGTCGTCGCTTCGCCTACTTCAAGCACTATGGCGTCGATGTGGTCGAGGCCGTTCTCTTGAACGACCTCTCCCACCTTCTGTACAACACCGTAAAGTAATGTAAGTTCGTGCATCTATACACCGCCTATTCGGCGTTAAACTTGCTGTTATCTTCTTTGATGAACTTCTTGACCGCGATCTTCATTGCACGGTCTCTCTGATAGTTCTCAACATATTTTTTACGGAACCTGATGGAGTGTACAGGTTCATCGTACTTCTTGATCAGATGGATCGCGTCAAACTTGCACCTTGTTGTGCAGAGTCCGCAGCCGATGCATCTGTTCTGGTCGACTATCGTAGCGCCGCATCCGAGGCAGCGTGCTGTCTCGGCCTTCAGCTGTTCATCTGTGAACGTGAGGCTCTCGTTGCGCTTTGTGCCCACCTTGGAAGCATCCTTCTTAGGGATCTGGCGCTTGATGTTGTCCCAGCTGATGTTGCTCCAGTCGAGATCCGACTTGTCGAGCGACTTGTAGTTCTTGACATCTCTTCCGATGGTGAGGCTGTGGCCCGGCCATACGAATCTGTTGATCGAGATGGAGGCCTCTTTGCCTGCCGCGATAGCATCGATGCAGAACTTCTGGCCCGTGTAGATGTCGCCGCCCGCGAAGATGTCAGGCTCGCTTGTCTGATATGTGAGTTCATCGGCAATGACGAGTCCGCGCTTGTCGGTCTTTACGTCAACGCCCGTGAGGAGCTTGCCCCAGTCAGGTCTCTGACCGATGCAGTACAGGACTGTGCTGCACTTAGCCTCTTCAGTGACGCTGTCGTCGAATTTCGGGTCGAATCTGCCGCTCTTATTCTTGACGCTTGTGCACTTGCGGAATCTGATGCCGCTGACTTTGCCTGCCTTTGTGGTCACGATCTCAGTCTGGCCCCAGCCGTCGTGTATCGTGATGCCATCCTCTTTGCAGAACTCCTGGTCCTCTTCACCCATAGGCATCTCGTCGTACGATTCGAGGCAGTAGAGGTCTACTTTCTTAGCACCGTATCTCTTTGCCGTACGTGCGACATCGGCTCCGATGCTTCCGCCGCCGATGACTACAACATTGCCCTTGAGCTCTACGTCGTTTCCACGGTTGATGTCTTTCAGGAATTCAACACCAGGGATCACGCCCGCAGCATCATCGCCCGGGATACCGAGCTTGCCGCAGTTCTGGAGTCCGATGCCGAGGTAGAACGCCTCGAAGCCCTGCTTGCGAAGCTCAGGGATGGTGACGTCTGTACCGACCTCTACTCCGCACTTAAATTCAACTCCGAGCGCTCTGAGAACATCGATCTCTGCCTCAACAACATCTTTCTCAAGCCTGAAAGCAGGTATGCCGTTTACGAGCATTCCGCCCGGTTTCATCTCTTTTTCAAATACCGTTACCTTGAATCCGCCTGCAGCCAGATAGTAAGCGCAGGAGATGCCCGCAGGGCCCGATCCGATCACGGCGATCTTCTTGTCGTGATCCCAGAGCTTCTTAGGAACGAATCTCTGCGATGCCTCTATCTCTCTGTCGGCGATGAATCTCTTTACCTCATCGATGGCGACAGCCTTGTCGAGCTCCGCTCTTGTGCACTCATTCTCGCAGTTATGAGGGCAGATGCGTCCGCATACCGCAGGAAGCGGATTCTCTTTCTTTATCAGCTCAAGAGCATCCATATACTTGCCCTGAGCCGCCAGTCTGATGTAACCCTGGATCGCGATATGTGCCGGGCAGGTCGATTTGCACGGAGCCGTACCGGCCTCTGTGACCAGCACTCTCTCCCTGTGGTTCGGATCGAATCTTTCAGGACCCCACTCCAGTTCATCAGGAAGGTCTACCTTAGGATACTCGATCGGAGTCTTTGAGCAGATCTTCTGTCCGAGCTTGAGCGCGTGGTTACCGCAGACCTCAACGCACTGACCGCAGGCAACGCACTTCGACTTGTCGATCTCGGATACGTAGTTGCTGCGCGACATGTTAGGAGCTCCGTAGTAAGCGGCTCCTCCGATGGCCATACAGCTCTGCGGCTGGCAGTTGCAGATCGCGAAAGATATTCCGCTCTCGAGCGTTGTGATCTGGTGGACGCAGCCGAGCTCTTCCATTCTCTTGCAGTGCTCATATACCTGCTCTTTTGTGAGGCGCTCTCCGCGTCCGTGGCGGAGCATCGTCTCTGCGAGCAGTCCCATGTAGATGCACATGCCGTCTTCTATATCACCTGTAGCTTCGCCCATGATGCGGCGTACCCTGCGGCACTGGCACGGCACTCTGCAGAACGCACCGCCTACGGTAGTCTCGATCAGAGTACTGAGTCTCTCCATCGTCAGGATCTTCGATCCGGCAGGAAGCGAGCTTTCTACAGGAACTACTCTCATTATTCCGACGCCCATAGGGCTGTTAGGTCCGAATTCCGAGTATGACTCAAAAGCATGTCTGTGGAACTGATAGGCGACCTCAGGGTTCTTTTCCGCAAATCCGTCCTCTCTTACGAGCTGGAACTCAAAGATGCCCGGCGCGAAAGGTACGAGAATATAGATCTTTGCACCGGCCTTGTTTACCTTCACATCCATAAAAAATGCTTTTTCTGCGCAGCCTTCGAGCACGCTCTTTACCTTTGCATAAGGCATGCCCGTCTTTTTGGCCAGGCTCTTTGCCGTGCTCGGACCTACGAGCTTCATCTCGCTCATGACCGTAAGCTCATCATCATTGAGCAGATAGTCGAGCACTTTGTACTCAGCGCACTCGGTATTGATCGGCAGTTCGCCTGCACTCATCTCGCGTGCAAGCTTAAGCAGTTTCTCTTTTCTTTCTTCAGCCTTCATTTCCCTCTCCTGTTTAAAGACCAATAACTGAAATCTACATACACAAGAATTGTATCATATCGCATTGAAAAAGACTCGGAGAAAATACCGTTCCGAGTCTGATTTCCGCTCATTATTTATCGGTTATTTCTATTTAGCAGAGCCTTCCCAGCGGTCCTTGCCGTCTTCGAGTTTGACTGGTACGCCGAATTTGCCGTCAGTGACCTCCGCGCAGTAAATGTCGCAGTTTCCGATGTTCTTTGCCCAGTAGCTGCCCTTTGACTCAGGTGTGAGATATTCGAGCGCGCCCTTCATCGCGATAGCGTGGGTGGATATGAGCACGTTCCCTGCAGACGCCTCCTCCCGTATGTCTTCTAGGAATCTGCCGAGCCTTTCGACAACGGCATGCAGCGGCTCCATCCCCTCCGGTGCCGGCACATTGACAAAATCTCTGAAGAAGTCCATGACCTCAGGCGCAGGATCCATAAGGTCCATGCCCTCATACGGACCGTAGTCCATCTCTATGAGCCTCTCATCGATCACAGTCTCCGCGCTGTCATCTATGCGCTCCGCAGTCTGGATTGCTCTTATAAGCGGACTGGTGTATATCTTGTCGAGCCTTACTCCCATCGTGCGGAAGCGTTCCGATGCTTCATCGGCCTGCTCTATCCCGGTCTCGCTCAGAGGCTGGTCGCTCCTGCCCTGGAGACGCATACCTGCGTTCATCGCTGTCTTGCCGTGTCTGATTATGTACAGCATAGAAATCCCCTCTCCGCTTTAGTCCCACGACTCCGGAGCGAATTTGCGGCTCTTGACCTCCTCTGAATACTTCTCATACGCAGGTGTATCGGCTATTTTTTTGCCGAGATTGATGGCTTCTTCGAGAACTGCTCTTTTGCCTTCGGCATACTTGCCGCCCATGCGCCACTCATAGCTATGAGGATATGCATCATCTCTGTCTACGATCGTAGGCTCCTTGAGGATCATGGCCTCATAAGCCTTATACAGCTGATCCAGCATGGCCTGCTCATCGATGCGGGCGACCTCGCTCTGTACGTCAGGTCCCTTATAGCTTCCGTCCAGTACTATCGTATAATCGAAATCCTGTTCCTGCATATTATCGAAATTATTGTTCTTGTTGTCTGTCATCTTAATGTCCCCTTTTCTATATATATCGGCCGTCTCCGGCCGGAAGTTTTCAATGATGATATATATTATATATCCAGAATTCAAAAGAACAAATACAAATCTGTTAATGTTTGCGCATTCCGCTCTGACGCCTAAAAGTAAAACTACGAGGACTATAAACAGGTCCTCGCAGCACCTTCAAAGAATACTATGCGCCTTGACCTGTCGATGATCTCCTTCAGGCGGGCGATTTTATCTTTGTTTTCAGTCTCTGACTGTTTCATCAGATATATATCTTTCTTTTATCCGGATCCGAAGCGCGTCTGTACAGAACGAATCTTCTGCCTATAGCCTGCACGAATTCCGCTCCGAGTTCTTTGGCGACCTCATTCGCGGTCTCCTTCGGATCAAGGACCGCTCCGTCCTGGATCTGCACTTTTACCAGCTCGTGAGCCTCCAGATAGTCGTCGATCGAAGCCAGCACCGAAGGCGTCAGCTCATCCTTGCCTATCATTACAGTCGGCTTGATCTCCTGAGCCAGTTTTTTGAGTTCACTTCTTTGCTTTCCTGTTATCATTCCTGTTTCTGTTCTCCTTAATATATTTTCTCAATATCCGCCGCCGTAAAACCGTTCTCAGCGCAGAAACCTTCAAGCTCGTATGGGCTTCTTACCAGCATCAGCTCCTGAAGCCTTCCCGTCGTCTTTTCTCTGGCGCACAAAGTCTGCTCCCCTGTGCAGATGCTGCATCTGAGCACGGGCTCATAATCTCCTGCCGGCATCTTTGGATATTCTGATTTCTTTTTTCCGAAAAGTCCCATAGCGTCACCGTCCTAAGAGCTATCTCGACATTATCTTCCGGGCGACCGGCATTGCGATCCTGTACGGCAGCGGCCTGAGTGCTTTATCCGCTTTTTTGAGCATATCCCTTATCTGAATGTGCTGCGGGCAGTGCTGTTCGCATTTGCCGCATCCGATACACTGGGTCGCAAATCCCGGCTCCTTCTGCATGCCCACATTGCGTGCGAATTCAAACCTTACCGAAGTCTTTTTGCCCTCTATATACATGAGGTTCCAGTAGTGGAAGTTGCCCGGTATATCCACGCCGCGCGGGCATGGCATGCAGTATCTGCAGCCTGTGCACCCGACACGCTCTTTTTCTTTGATGATCTTTCTGACTGTGTCAGTGAGCTCAAAGTCGGTCTGATCAAAGCACCCCGGCTTTGCGTCCGATGCGATACGTATATTCTCATCGACCATCTCGAGCGAATTCATGCCCGAGAGCACCACTGTCACTCCGCTCTGATCCCAGAGCCACCTGAGACCGAGCTCCGCAGCCGTGTAGCCCTTGCCGCTGTCTCTGAGAGCGCGCTGCGCCTTCACCGGAAGGTTCACCAGCTTGCCTCCGCGCAGAGGCTCCATGATCACCACGGGCACTCCCTTTTCGGCGGCCGCCTTAAGCCCCGCCCTGCCGGCCTGCGAATGCTCGTCGAAATAATTGTACTGGATCTGACAGATATCCCAGTCGTAATCGGCAAGGATCTTCAGGAAATTGTCGGTGTTGCCGTGATAGGAAAACCCGATGTTGCGGATTTTGCCCGAACGCTTCTTTTCCTCGATCCATTCGAGCACGCCCACCTTTTTCAGCTTTTCCCACATGGCGATGTCGGTCAGATGGTGCATCAGGTACACGTCCACGTAATCGGTGCGCAGCCGCTTCAGCTCCTCGTTGAAATACTTATCGAGCGCCGCGTTCGAGCACACCAGATACTGCGGCAGCTTGGTCGCCACCTTTACCTTTTCGCGCAGGCTGTTTTTCTCCAGGATCTCGCCGAGCGCGGCCTCGCTCCCGGGGTACAGATACGCGGTATCGAAGTAATTGACGCCGCCCTCATAGGCCGCCAGGATCTCTTTTTCGGTCTCCTCCATATCGATGCGGCCGCCCTTCTTCGGGAACCGCATGCACCCGAACCCGAGGATCGAGAAATCCTCGCCGTGCCTGCCTTTTCTGTATTGCATCGGTGTATCTTCCTTTCCGCAGAAGGTCCGGCAGAATATCCGTCCTCTTCTGCAAGTGTTGATCGGTATATCGTCTGCGTTTTCGGTCGGTTTCCGGTCAGGCTTTCGCCGCGCGTTCCGCCTCCAGAATCGCCTCCACCTGCTGCCGTTTTTCGAACAGTACGCAGCCGCCTACGTGGGCTCCGCCCAGAAGCCCCTGATCCTGAAGCGCGGAGGAAAGCGGCGAGGCAAGTGCCTCCTTCAGGGAGGTTTCTTTCACGTTCACGTCGGAGTACGGCGAGAACGGGCAGGGTTCCGCGCCTCCGTGCGAATTGATATGGAAGAATTCGCGGCCGGCCGCCATGCATCCGCCCATCGCAAGCTCGAGGTGATGCTCGCGATCAGAAATCCGGGCACGTGAAGCCCCTCTTCCTCGTATTTCAGGCGGGTTTTCGAAGCTTTTCGGCTCGCCGCCGCGAATTTCAGCATAAACGCGCTTTCCTTTGGATTCTTCAGAGTAGCCTTCAGGGTGTCGGCCACGATCTTTTCCACGCCCTGTTCGATGTGGCGGGCTACGTCAAACTGCTGTTTCATTCTGCTTGTCTCCCTGTATTGATATATCGTCTTACTTTACAGTTCCGGCTCCGGCAGTATCCGGTGTATCGTCGTCATACGCCTCTCTCCGTGCCCAATGCGCCAGCCGGTGCAGGTTCGGCCACAGTTCCCGGGCATAATCCGTGAGCGAATACTCCACCCGGGGCGGGATCTCCTCATACTGCCGGCGTGTGACCAGCCCGTCGGCCTCCAGCTCCTTCAGCGATGAAGAGAGCATCGCGCTCGTAATACCCTTCGTTTTGCGTGCGAGATCGATGAATCGGGCCGTGCCGTCCACGGACAGCGTACACAGAAGGCGAAGCTTCCATTTCCCGCCGATCAGCTTTACGGCTTTTGCCAG
>JAFUGO010000162.1 GCA_017469325.1 Mogibacterium sp.
ACCAGCCAAACCTCGGCGAGATATTCGTTACCACCGACAAGCGTGTCTTCGTACGGCTCAAGCGACTGCGCGTCCTTGACCCATCGAGGTGTGCGATCAAGACTGCACTCTCCGTTCAAAACGGAAACCGCTGGGGCGTCCGTGCTGCCACAGGTGGGGACCACAATGGAGATCTCGACCGCATCCAGTTCTTTGAACATCACGACATAGATATCAACGTCGCCCTCGATAAGGTAATCATCGCCGACGCACTCATGGTAGAAGGCATCCTCGTCAGCGTAGCTGTCGAAGGAGTTGAGCGACCTATAGCCGTAGTCCTCGTAGCCATCCTTAGTAAAGAGGTCGACATAGGGCTTGCCAGCTGCCTTCAAAGCGTCATCTAGGCGGGTCCCTGGCGCAGTGTCAATAGTGATGGGTTCCATGAGGTCGACGCCATCAACGGACGACCAATGCAGCGTGAGCGCAACGCTGCTCGCATACTCCGCCTCAACCGTCACGTCATAGCGCCAATGATGTGCCCACTCTCCGTCAACGATCAGGTACATGGCGTAGTCGCCCGCATCGTCAGCATCAACAAAGAACATGTGGGTGCGGTTGTCAATCATTTTCTCAATACGCGGATCTGAAACATTTTCAGAAATGATCGTCACATTGTGTCCTGCTGCGATTTCCTGCGCCTTTGCTGCCGCGGACTCCTTAGCGTCCCCGATCATAGCCTGGACTGTGATGTTGGATGGCTGCGTGAACTCGGAGGCCGTTACCTCGTCAAAGGCGACCACTTCCGTCACCTCGCCAGTCCGCGTATCCGTAAGTTTCAGCGTCCCCACAACCTCGGTGTTGCTCCTGTCAACGGAGTTGTCGATCGTCTTTTCTCTGCCTTTATCGAACCACTTTGCAGTGACAGTAGTGTCCTCGTTCACGGTGATCGTGTCTCCCGGAACCATCAGCTCGCCGTCCACGGACCACTTGTAAAAGGAGCGCTGCGTATTGGCGTGCTCGAAAGAACAGACCGGAAGCTCATACTCCGCGCCGGCATCAACCGTGACCGGATCCATGCTGCCTGTTCCGGTACCCGGGTCGAACGAAACCGTGCAGGTCTCGGCCTCGTTCTCTTCGAACACGGCGCAGATGAGACGGTTTGCCCCTGTGAATTCGAAGGTGTAAGTCGTTTGGTCGGAAAGCCTGTCGCCCGTGTATCTTTCAGCGCCGTTTGCCGGCCACTCTCCGTCTGCCAGATACCAGCCCGCAAAACGATATCCCGTATCTGGCCGTGCGGTAAGAGTGACCTCGTCCCCTTCATAGCAGCCGAAAATCGGGCCGCGCTCGTATACGGTCCCATCCTTTGCTACGACATCTTCCGGAAAATCGTCATAGGAAGGCTTATAGGTCACGGCAACCATACCGCCCGCATAGCCGTCACCCGGTTCATTGCCACTAACGTCCCCAATCCAGACCTGGATTTCATTGGCATTGTGTGAAGGAGCCGCATCGTCTTCAAACACGGCGCACACGTAGCGCAAAGGCTCGGCATCGCCCGAAAGGACTGTCTCACCCGGTTTGTAGGTGAAGCTTGCCGCGGTGGAAAATGCAGACCCGGAATATGCTTTGTTTGGCGAGCTGCCGTTGTGGTCGGCATCCCCACCGCTCATATTGTAATCGATATTGACACGGTACCAGCCAACGAAGCGGTGACCTGCGTCAGCCTGTGCGGTCACAGTGATTTCGTCACCGGAATAGAACTGGACGATATCTCCGGCATAGTATTCCCCGTTTTTGCCAAAATCATAGATGTTGGGCTCACTGGGCATATAGCTGGTGGCGACCTTGCCGCCGGATTGAGCCATGGTCGTATTGCCGTCTATGCTGCCGATCCAGATCTGGACCTGATCCGCAGAACGTCTCACGACAGGTTGAACGGCAATGAGAACCTGCATCGTTGAAGCCGCGTCGTACACATTCGTGATGCTCGGCGTGCCGACGAGCGAACCGTTCTCGACACTCACCGCCATATCGCCGCTCTGCGGGAAGAAATACGTGGCGTCAGATTCCCAATACGATTCCACGGTTGCAACAATGTAATACGTCGCATCGCTTTCAAACGTAAGAGGAGCCGAAAGCGCATTTCCCGAACTGTCGACCCACGAAGTATCCGTGACCTCATACATCCAGTCCAAAGCCGTCACGTCAGGAGCTTCCTCGTCTGTTGTCTCCCCGACCGCAGGCTGACTCACAAAAAGAGACACCTCATCTACGGGCGTCGGAGTTGCAGGCTCATCGTCCTCAGCAATCGTGAACTGGACGGTAACGGTCGCTGCCGAATTCGGCATCTGGAAGCTGATGGTTCCGTCAGCCTGAGGCACCGTTCGCACGGATTCTTGGTCCGAATTCCTAACGATGACACCGGCGCTTTGGAACTCATAGCCGGAGGCAGGCGTGATGGTAAGGTAGACCAGATCGCCTCCGTCTGCACTGGTTGCCACGACATCGTCCACCTTGGCAACCACAGTGCCCCAGGAGGTGTTGTAATACATATTGATCGCATATTGTCCGCCTGCGCTTCGAACAAGACCTTCCTCGGTATCTGCCGGCTCTTTAGAAACATCACTGACCGGATCAACAGACTGTGTGCGAAGCGGAGGGGTTTCAGGCTCTGCTTCGGAAAGCGCCGTGCTTTTTGCACCAACTTCCTTTTCGTTGGTCTCATTGCCGGTCTCTGCTACAGATGATGGCGCATTGCCCGGATCAGGCGACAAAGCCTCTTTAGCCTGTTCTGTTTCTAAATCGTCAGTAAAACCTTTTTTTTCATCATTTTCTGAAGCAGTCGGTTTTTCGGAAGAATCTACAGTGTCCCTTTTGGCATTTTTGCCTGGATCACATGTTGACTCCCCGCCTGAAGTTCCGGACTCCTCACCGAGTTGGGAAACACCCTGTGCCGTGACCATCCTGTCATTTACAGCAACCTGTGTATCTTTTTCCTGAATATCGGCTGATACTTCCTCAGCCTCGGTCACAGCATCAGCTTCTTCTGTTTTCGTTTCTGGTATGCTGTTTTCTGCCGCAACAGCTGTCTGCGGTATCTGGCAAAAAATCACACCCAGAACGAGGAGTATGGCGCATATTTTCCGATTCATATTTCCTACCTGCCCTTCAATAAAAAGAGATGTATGAAGTCATTCATACATCTAACACTATCCCCCTGACCTGCCTCATCTCAAGTAAGGTTCCGGCCAGTCCGGGCTTTTTCAGGGTAAGTTTTAGGTAGGGTAGGGGGCAGATGCCGGTTTCCACCTGTTTCAGACGTCCTGTTCGGCGGCAAAGACAGAAAGAAGCTCCAGCCGGTTGCGGCAGCTGGTCTTTTGCAGAAGGTTATGGATATGATACTTTACAGTGCCCTCGGAAATCGACAATTCCTCCGCGATCTCCTGATTTGATTTTTCTTCCAGAAGGAAATGAAGCACTTCCCGTTCCCTGGCAGAAAGATCATGCCGGGCTGAAAAATGATTAAAGATCTCGCGCTCGCTCCTTTGCCGCTTCGCTTCGGGCTGATACAGATACTGGTAGACGCGGAAGAAAAGCAGGACCGCTGCCACGAACAGCACAGCTGTCATAACGATCAGAACCAGATAATGTCCGGACAGCATCAGGCAGAA
>JAFUGO010000163.1 GCA_017469325.1 Mogibacterium sp.
AGGTACGTGAACAGCCATCTGGTCACCGTCGAAGTCAGCGTTGAAAGCGGTACATACGAGCGGGTGCAGCTTGATGGCCTTGCCCTCTACGAGTACCGGCTCAAACGCCTGGATACCGAGTCTGTGCAGTGTAGGGGCACGGTTGAGCAGAACAGGGTGATCCTTGATGATGTAATCAAGAACGTCCCATACTTCAGGCTCCGCTCTCTCTACCATGACTCTTGCCTGCTTTGTGTTCTGAGCGAGCTCTCTGCTTGTGAGCTCCTTCATGATGAACGGCTTGAAGAGCTCGAGAGCCATTGTCTTAGGGAGTCCGCACTGGTAGAACTTGAGATCCGGTCCGACTACGATTACGGAACGTCCCGAGAAGTCTACACGCTTACCGAGAAGGTTCTGACGGAATCTTCCCTGCTTACCCTTGAGCATGTCTGACAGTGATTTGAGCTTGCGTCCGCCTGCTCCCTGCACAGCTCTGCCTCTTCTGCCGTTGTCGATGAGTGCGTCAACGGATTCCTGAAGCATTCTCTTCTCATTTCTGATGATGATGTCAGGAGCGCCGAGCTCACCGAGTTTCTTAAGTCTGTTGTTTCTGTTGATTACTCTTCTGTAGAGATCGTTGAGGTCGGATGTCGCGAATCTGCCGCCGTCGAGCTGTACCATAGGTCTCAGATCAGGCGGGATGACCGGGATCACATCAAGGATCATCCACTCAGGCTTGTTGCCGGACTGCTTGAACGCCTCGATGACCTCGAGGATCTTTACGAGTCTGATCTTCTTCTGGCCCGAAGCCTTCTTCAGCTGATCTCTGAGTTCCTCAGCCTTCTTGTCTACGTCGATGTCCATCAGAAGCTTCTTGACAGCCTCGGCTCCCATGCCTGCCTCGAATGACTTGCCGTAGATCTCGCGGGCTTCGTTGTACTCTTCCTCTTCGATGATCTGCTTATACTGGAAAGGTGTGTCGCCCGGATCTGTCACGACGTATGACGCGAAGTAGAGAACTTTCTCGAGTTCCTTCGGTGTCATGTCGAGCACAAGGCCGATCCTTGAAGGGATGCCCTTAAAGTACCAGATGTGCGAAACAGGCGATACGAGCTGGATGTGACCCATCCTCTCTCTTCTTACCTTTGCCTTTGTTACCTCTACGCCGCAGTACGGGCATACAAGACCTCTGTAACGGATCTTGTTGTACTTTCCGCATCCGCATACCCAGTCCTTTGTAGGTCCGAATATCCTTTCGCAGAAGAGTCCGTCGAACTCCGGCTTGAGCGATCTGTAGTTGATGGTCTCAGGCTTTGTTACCTCGCCGTGCGACCACTTGAGCATTTCCTCTGTCGATGCGAGCTTGATCTGCAGGGATTCAATATTTCTAAGATCCTGGTTGTTATCTGTAATCATGATATTTCCTCCCCCCTCTTACTCTTCATCTCCGAACGTCTCTTCGGCCTCGGCCTCAGCCAGGTCTTCAAGACTGTCCATTTCAACTGCTTCCGTGAGATCCATGTCAGGCTCTGCCGGTGCTGCGTTTGCCATAGCCATGGCTTCGATCATCGACGAGATGGCATCTGTATCTATGACATCGTCGTTCTCTGTCTCGGCAGCGTTGATCTCTGCTGCAGCCTCAGCTGCCTCAGCGTCCTGCATGTGTTCTCTTCTTTCGCGCTCAGCTCTTCTGTCGTTCTCGCTGATCATTCTGTCGAATGTAAGCGCGCCTTCATACTCAGAGGTCTCTCTGATCTTGATCTCGCTGTCATCGCCGGCCTTTGTTCTGATGTCCAGAGCAAGCGCCTGCAGCTCCTTGATGTGTACCTTGAAGGATTCAGGGATACCCGGCTCAGGGATGTTGACACCGTTGATGATCGACTCGTAAGTCTTTGTACGTCCGATGATATCGTCGGACTTGACAGTCAGGATCTCCTGGAGTGTGTATGCAGCACCGTAAGCTTCGAGTGCCCATACTTCCATCTCTCCGAATCTCTGTCCGCCGAACTGCGCCTTACCGCCGAGAGGCTGCTGTGTTACCAGCGAGTACGGGCCTGTCGATCTGGCGTGGATCTTGTCGTCTACCAGATGGTGCAGCTTGAGCATGTACATGTAGCCTACTGTTACAGGGCTGTCGAAGTACTCGCCAGTGCGTCCGTCTCTGAGTCTCAGCTTACCTGTCTCAGGATATCCTTCTTCCTTGAGCAGCTCGATAACATCGCTCTCGCGGGCTCCGTCGAATACCGGTGTCGAAATGTACCAGCCCTTCGACTTTGCAGCGAGTCCCAGATGTACCTC
>JAFUGO010000164.1 GCA_017469325.1 Mogibacterium sp.
TTACATCTGCTGCTATATCATCAACGCTTGCGTAGTTTCCCTGGCATCTTGCCACTACTGACTCCGTGATGCAGATGACGTCTTTGTCTCTGATATCGAATCCGTCGTCCGAAGCAGCTGCTTCAAGCACGCTGTCAACTACTGCAGCGGCGAGGTCGTCGCCTTCACGGAATATAGGGCATCTTATGCCGCGCGATACTGTCCCAATTCTTCTTTCGCTCATTATTTTCTCCATTCTCCTGACATTAACCAATTAAAACTACGCTGTTATTGTACCACTAATCGCTCTATTATTACAGCTTCTCTGATATCTCTCCGCTGTTTTTCCAGATGCTGTTCTCCGGTACTACGCCTCTGACGCAGCTTGTTGGGTATACATTCGAATTGCGTCCGATCACCGTGCCCGGGTTGAGGACTGCATTGCAGCCTACTTCAACATGGTCACCGAGCATAGCTCCGAATTTCTTGATCCCTGTCTCGATCTTCTCTGTGCCGTTCTTTACCACGACCAGCTGTTTGTCGGCCTTCACGTTCGATGTGATGGAACCGGCGCCCATGTGGCTGTAATGGCCGAGGATGGAATCTCCAACGTAGTTATAGTGTGGAGTCTGGACATGATCGAAGAGGATCACGTTCTTGAGCTCAACGGAGTTTCCGACAACGCAGTCAGCTCCGACAAGCGCGGATCCTCTTACGAAAGCGCAGTGTCTGACTTCCGTATTCGGTCCGATGATGCATGGTGCTCCGAGGTATGCCGAAGGGAATACCTTTGCGGTCTTGTGCACCCATACATTTTCACTCACCTCTTCATACTCCTCAGGATCCAGTGTCGGCCCGAGCTGAAGGATGAAGTCCTTGATGCCCTTAAGGGCTTCCCACGGATACGTAAACTGCGAGAGATAATCTTTCGCAAGTGTATGATCGAGGTCATATAAATCATTAATAGTATACATATTGTTTCCTTTCATTCAGGCGGCGCGAAAGCGCGCCCGGAAGGGACCTTTCGCGCCGCCTGCTGTATGCAAAATTAGTCTACAAGATGCCCTTTTGCACGGATCACATCGATGATCTGATCGACGTACTTCTCGCACTCTTCTTCGGACGGTGCCTCTGCCATAACTCTTACCACAGGCTCTGTGCCCGATTCGCGGAGCAGTGTGCGGCCCTTGTCGCCGAGAGCCTTCTTTGCAGCTGCATCTGCCGCCAGAACGTCAGGGTCGCTCATGCACTCTTCTTTGCTCTTGACTCTTACGTTCTTAAGCACCTGAGGATAGAATACGACCGGCGCTGCCAGTTCGCTCATCTTCTTTTTCTTTGCCAGCATTGCCTCCATCAGCTTGAGGGATGTGAGGATGCCGTCACCTGTTGTAGCATACTTAGTGAATATGATGTGTCCGCTCTGCTCTCCGCCGATACGGTGGCCATTCTGGACCATATTCTCGTATACGTACTTGTCGCCGACCTTTGTCTGCTCGTACTCGATCCCGGCTGCGTCGAGAGCCTTGTAGAGACCGAAGTTGGACATGACTGTTGTAACGACCTTGTTGTTCAGTAGCTTGCCGCGTTCCTTCATGTAGAGTCCGTAGATGTAAAGGATGTGGTCGCCTGTAACGACATTGCCCTTCTCGTCTACGCAGAGGCATCTGTCAGCATCGCCGTCATAAGCGAATCCGACATCGAGGCCCTTGTCTACTACGAACTTCTGCAGATGCTCGATATGAGTCGAACCGCAGTTGGTGTTGATATTGTAGCCGTCCGGCTCATCGTTCATGACATATGTCTTTGCTCCGAGCGCATCGAATACGCCCTTTGCGAGCTGCCATGCCGCGCCGTTGGCAACATCGAGTCCGACCTTGACATCCTTGAAGCTGAACTTGGACATCGAGATCAGATATCCGACGTAACGGTTACGTCCGGATACATAGTCTACCGTACGGCCGATCTCATCACGCTCTGCCATAGGGACTTCCATCTCTCCGTCGAGGTATGCCTCGATCTTGAGCAGGGTCTCCTCGTCCATCTTCTCACCGTTGTTGTTGACGATCTTGATACCGTTATCATAGTACGGATTGTGGGAAGCAGAGATCATGATGCCGCAGTCAAAATCATCGACTCTTGCGATATAGGATACCGAAGGAGTTGTTGTTACGTGCATGATATAAGCGTCAGCTCCGGAAGCCATAAGGCCCGTGCAGAGCGCGTACTCAAACATGTAGCTTGATCTTCTTGTGTCCTTGCCGATAACAACCTTTGCCTTGCGGTCAAGTCTCTTGCCGTAATACCAGCCCAGATAGCGGCCGATCTTGATGGCGTGGTCAAATGTAAGGTTCTTGTTGGCTTCGCCGCGGAAGCCGTCTGTTCCGAAATACTTACCCATTAGTAAAGCCTCCTTAAAGGCGGCGCATCTCGTCGCAAAATTTCCTCCCGTCGCTGTCACGCTCCGACGGACAATTTTGCTGCGTGCGCCGCTAATAACATTTTATAATCTCTGATCTCTCTCGATATCGAGGAAGTACTTGTATGTGTCTACTGTCAGCTCGCCGCAGGCTTCCTCATCGCATGCGATGATCGCGCCGTTGTGCATCTGAAGAGCGCTGCAGGTCCACTTCTGGCTTACTCCGCCTTCAACTACGGCAGCCATAGCTCTTGCCTTGTTGTGACCGCTGATAAGAACGAGAACTTCCTTAGCGTCAGTAACAGTGCCGATACCTACCGACAGAGCCTGAGCCGGAACAGCCTCCGGATCATTTCCGAAGAATCTCGAGTTTACGATTCTTGTATCAGTTGTGAGGTCTCTGAGTCCTGTGCGGGATGTGAGCGATGTGAAAGGCTCGTTGAAAGCAAGGTGTCCGTCAACACCGATTCCACCCATAAAGAGGTCGATGCCGCCGTAGCTTGCGATCTTCTCTTCATATCTTGCGCACTCGCCTTCAGGATCGTCTGTCATTCCGTTGAGGATGTTGATGTTTGCTGGTTCCATGTCTACGAGATGATCAAAGAAATTGTCGTGCATGAAGTACCAGTAGCTCTGGTCATGCTCGTGAGGGAGTCCGAGATACTCGTCCATATTGAATGTAACAACGTTCTTGAACGAAACCTCTCCGGCTTTGTTCTTCTCGATGAGGTTCTTGTAAACACCGATCGGCGAAGAACCTGTAGGCAGGCCGAGAACGAACGGTCTGTCTTCTTTATGTGAATTGATCTTGTCTGCGATATAATCTGCAGCCCATTTGCACATTTTTTCATAATCGTCCTGGATAACTACTCTCATGGTATTATGGCTCCTTTCGTACCCAATAATTAATTCCGAAGCTATTTTAGCATTGGTAAAACAGCAGGTAAATGCGAAACAGGCAATTCTTTTGAATTTATACTCCTACAGGAGTATAATACGGATCGGGAATATGAACAGGACGATTTATCACGGAACATCTCATATAATCCGCTCGCCTAAATTCGGCACCGGCCGGCAGTACAACGACTTCGGCCTGGGTTTTTATTGCAGCGAATCACCGCAGTTTGCTGCCGAGTGGGCAGTGGACCGCGAGCTCAACGGATTCGTGTCGGCATACAGTCTGAACTATGACGGGCTTCGCATAATAAACCTTTGCGGTCCCCAGTACAACCCTCTTCACTGGCTCAGCCTTCTGTTCAACTTCCGCGAATTCGATATGTCTTCGGACTCAGCCCACCGGGCAAGAGAATACATAAACAAACGCTTCAGCGTGGACTTTCAGGGATGCGACTGCATCATAGGATGGCGTGCAGACAACAGGTGTTTCATGTTCGCCCAGAACTTTCTTGATGGAAAGCTTTCCTATCAGCTGCTTAAGCATGCCCTTGTTTCTGACGATTCCAACAGGCAGTTTGTGCTGAAGAGCAACCGCGCATTCGACCGGATCAGTTTTGCGGGTTACGAGGCTGCGCTCAGCAAAGACGCCTACCCTCAGAAGCGCGCACGCGAACTCAGGTCCATAAGAAGCCTGTCCGGATCCGGCAGCCGCGAAGGTCTGTATATAAGAGATCTGATCGAACAGGAGGTCAGCCCGTATGACTCACGTCTATGATGAAGCGTTGAGGGAAAGGGCCTGCGATACTCTCGGCCGAATGCTCGACTTTGCCGTTCACAGCCTCAGGCAGGATGCGGCATCCATGATGGACCTTTTTATAGCTTCGGGACTTGCGGGCCGCTTTGAGAGAGGTGACATAAATCTCATAGCCGGGATGTCCGGGATCGAGCTCGCATATGAAGTGCTCGAAAAAAGCGGCCTGTCCTACGAGAGGACAAGTCCGAGACACACGGCAAGCCTGAGCGCCGAATACTGGTGCGGCTGCACACTTGCGACTGTCCAGTGGGAACTCGGCTGCAGCTTCTGTACCATAATGATTTCTTTTTCGGTGCCCGGTTTCGTATCGGATTACGGGAAAAAGCGTCTGGAGCTTCTTGACGCCCTTCCTCTCGATATCAGCAATATGGAACGGACCGCTCTTTTAAAACGATTCGGAAGCGACTACGCAGCTGAGGCAGCCCGCTCGTTCTCGGATGTCCTGAGCGCAGGCAGCAGCATAGCGGACACCGCGGATACCCGCCTGAAAAAAGAGCGCATAAAAAACGGCCTCAGCCAGAGTCAGCTGGCCGAGGCAAGCGGTGTTCCTTTAAGGACCCTTCAGCAGTATGAGCAGCGCCAGAAGGACATCAACAAAGCGCGTTCGGAATATATCATATCTCTCTCCCGCATCCTGGGATGCGATCCTTCATCTCTGACAGAACTCCGCAGGGACTACTGATCGTCATTATCTTCTTTCTTCTCAGTGACTGTTACTTTGATCACAGGCATGTCTGCGTCATCGACAAAGACACCGTCCGGGAGCTCAAGCTCCAGCGGGATCTCGGAGTTCTCGTAGATATAGGTGATATCGGTTTCTTTTGCCTTTATCCCGGTGACGAGCTCCATCGCGTCTTTTCTGCCCTTGACTGTGATCGTGTCAGGTACTGTATATGTGCGGCTGTAAGAATCATCCGATTCATCTTTTACAGGCACAGTGAGATCCACGCTCTTTGTTGATCCGGATGCCGCTCTGAATGATACGGTTTCAGGATCTATGAACACATTGATGACCTCGTTGTTCTCTGAGTCGAGAGCCACAAGTCTTGCAGTAAGAAGCCTGCGCTTACTTCCTATCTCTTTAGGGTCGATCACGGCCGCGATGCGATCTATCTGATCGAGCTTGTCCTCTGTGGCTATCACGTCGGCCGTCTCTACAGACGCGTCTGTTATGATAGGCACTTCGTCCTCTCCGGCCTCATCGTTATACTCGAACGAGATCGGCCTTGTCTCACTCGTAGCACTCTCTATCTCAAGAGTCACGGTCTTGAGAGAGACATCCTGCACGGTCGTTCCGTCAGGTGCTGTCACATCGAGTGCCACTACGTCTTCGCCGGATGACAGATTGCTTACATCCGCTGTTACGAATATGTTCTCTGCGCTGATGCTTCCGGTGTCGACTCTCTTCTGCTGGAGCGTAACATTTACTGTATCATGATTGGCTCCGGACACAGCATAACCCCTGTTGGCCAGTGTGACCAGACCCGAATAGGTAATAGGCACATCGTTGTAGGTGACTTCTGTCATAGGCTTGTAATTGATCACTACAAAAGCCCAGGAGCCGATGGCCACCAGTACTGCGATCACTATATTGAAGACCTTACGACCTTCCGATGTCACCTTATTTACCTCCTTTTTTGTTTAAGATCCTTGCTATCAGACTGCTGTCATTTACAGAAGTGATATAGATGTCGAGGAGCATCTTCTCAAGAGTCTTGAGATCGAGGAATCTTCTGAGTTCTCCGTTCTGAGCTACCGAAATGGCTCCGGTCTCTTCCGAAACGATTATTATGAACGCGTCGGAGACTTCACTGAGTCCGACTCCGGCTCTGTGCCTTGTTCCGAGGTTCTTTCCTATATTTGCGCGGCTCGTAAGCGGCAGCACGCAGCTTGCGGCATACACCTTGTTGCCTCGAATTATGACGGCTCCGTCGTGAAGCGGAGAGCCCTCATAAAACAGGTTGCCGAGGAACCTCACGGATATCTCGCCGTCAATAACCACGCCGGTCTCTATTATGTCATTCAGCATGGTCTCCTGCTCTATCGCCATGAGAGCTCCGGTCCTTGACGAGGAGAAATCATCGACGGCATCCACCAGTAAGTGCACGGTCGCATATGCGTCCTCTTTGCTCAGATCTACAAGCGGGCTTCTGAAAAAGCTTCGACGTCCTATCTGCTCGAGCGCCCGGCGTATCTCGGGCTGAAAGAGTATTACTATCGCAATGATACCGACTGTTATAAGGCTGGTGAGCAGCCAGTTGAGCAGGTTGAGATCAAGGAGTTCGGAAATAAGGAAGGCTCCGAAAATCAAAAGGATGCCCCTGAACAGCTGCTGGGCTCTGGTCTCTTTGATGAACTCGAGCAGCTTGTACAGGAGAAACGCGACAATAACGATATCCAGGATATCCGTTATCTTTATGCTCAGCAGTAATCCCATTAGATTATCAAGCATTCCGTGTGTTCCTTCCGCTCTTTCCTTTTATATGATCGATCTCTGTTATAACTTATTATTCTCCGGGTGCTACGGTCACGATGCCGTCGTCTCCGGTCTGAAGATCCTGACCTTCGAGCACTGCGTTGATCAGGGTCTTTGCGTTCTCTATGCTTTCTGTATCCTGAGTCATTACATAAGCGTACTCTCCGCCGGTCGAATACGTAGGCAGCATTCCGTCTCCACCGATGACCGTATTCTTGAATATCTTCCAGTCCGGATTGAGAGCGAGCTGCATCTTTACCAGGCGTCTTACCTCGCGTGAGCTGAAGCTCATCTCGAAGTAATTTTTGAGGCTCGAAAGCACGTTGTTGTAGTTGAGCAGCATAGTGCGGCTGCTGGTCGCCTTCTTGATCAGAGCCTCAAACACCAGCTGCTGGTTTTTGATCCTCTGGTTGTCGCCCGAAGGGAATGCCTTACGCTCACGTGCAAAGGCCAGCGCCTGCTTGCCGTTCATGTGGTTCATGCCCTTCTGGACCGTCCAGTCCTTGAGCTTGACCGGGGTGAATTCATATTCCGACTCAACATCCACACCGCCGACAGCATCGATAAATCTCTCGACTGTCGTGAAGTTGACCTTTACATAGTAGTTGACTGTGGTATCAAACAGCTGCTCTTCGGCACCGATAGTCGTCTGCACTCCGTAGAATCCGGTGTGTGTCAGCTTGTCCATCGCGTTGTCGTAGTCAGGCATGTATACCTCGTAGTCTCTCGGGATGGACGTCATGAGGATCTGATGCGTCAACGGATTGACGGTAACGACCATGTTTACGTCGCTCCTGCCCTCTGCGTCTATCTCTCCGTCGACATCGATACCTGTGATCACGAAGTTGAACGGCTTCCTCGTTATATCGGATACCGCGCTGTCGTTATCTACCGACGACCCGCTCAGGAAGGACAGCGTGCCCAGTGAGTACGCCGTGCCTACACCGTAAAAGACGATTAGCAGTACCGCCGCTATCCGGGCGAGGTTCCTCGACCAGCGTTTGCCGCCTCTTCCTCTTGTCTTTTTCAGTATCAGAAGGCTCACCAGCGCGAGCAAACCATACAGGATCGCTGCCATATAGAGCGGCAGCACGTTCATTATGGTCATCGATGCGATGAATATGGCAAATGCTGCAACATATACAAGGCTCAGTGTTCTGTCAAACTTGCCGGCCTTCTTTGATACAGAGCGCAATTCTTTTTTCTTTTTCTTTGTGTAATTGCTGCGGTACCTGTCGTAGGCTTCCTGAGATGCATGCTTGATGGCTTCTATCTCTTTAGCGCCATGGCGTATAACAGGTTCATCCGGTTCTTCAACAGGAGCCCGCAGAGGAGATTCATACTCTTCATACTCCCTGTTGTACTGTGCGAATGTCTCCCTGTCTTTGTAATAGCCGGAGTAATCATACTTAGGTATGGCGTCTTCTAGTACAGGCGGCTCGGCCGCAGGAGCCCGCTTTGCCCTTGGGGTCTCAGACACGGCTTTCGGTGCTTCAGGCACAGCCTTCGGAGCCTCAGGTGCTGCCTTCGGAGCAGCATCGGTATGTCTTTTTGAGCGGTATGACTCAAGAAGCGCATCAAAAGACTCACCGCTGTCAGGGGATTTGTCTTTGATCCCCTCATAGCGTTTCGCTCTGTCATGATCTCTGAAATCATCTGCCCGCCCTGCTTTGTTCCGGGGCATAGATTCCCCTGATCCTTCGGATCCGGACATCGATTTCAGCTCATCAATTACACTGAATTCGTCGTTTTTCTCCGGGACCCCGCGTTCAAATTGGAAATCCAGAAGATCGTCGAGGTCCCAGTTATTGTCTGCCATAATAGTCGGTTCCTATCTCTTTGTTTCGATCAGGCCGTATGCATTGCCTTTACGCTTATACACTACGCTGACATCATCGGTATCCATATCGAGGAATACGAAGAAGTCATGTCCGAGCATCTCCATCTGGAGTACCGCTTCTTCAGCTACCATCGGAGTCAGCTCGACCTGTTTTCTTCTAACGATGGTCATTTCTTCTTCAA
>JAFUGO010000165.1 GCA_017469325.1 Mogibacterium sp.
TCGTGTCCGAGCATCTCCATCTGAAGAACAGCCTCTTCAGCTACCATTGGGGTAAGCTCAACCTGCTTTCTTCTGACGATGGTCATTTCCTCTTCAAAATCTTCTTCATCAGGCTCAGGCACGAACTCGAGCTTGAGAGCTTTGTTTTCTTTATATCTGGACTCAAGTTTGCCCTTGAGCTTGCTCATCTGGTTTTCAAGTTTATCTGTAGCCATATCGACAGCGTCATAGATGCTGTCATTTGCCACCTCGGCTCTGAGAACAGCCTGCTTGGCATTGATAGTAGCTTCAAACTTCGGAGTTTCTCTGAGTTTCGAGACTACTACGTTGGCGGTCGTGTCTTCGTCAAAATACTTGCCGATCTTATTCAGCTTCTTTTCGATGTAGTCGCTGAGCTTGTCGCTCATTGGATAATTCTTTGATGAAATGTTGATCTTCATATCACTTATCCTCCTGATGTCATAATTTCCTAACTTATTGTAACACAATATAAGCAAAAAATGTGTGCTCCTTATGTGAAGAAGCACACAATATATTGTTTTTTTGACTGTTATGTTTTATCAGCCTCTCAGTTACCAGAGCTGGTCAACAGCGGCAGCAACCTTCTTGCCTTCTGCAGGGCCGAGTTTGCATCTGAGCTGTCTCTTGACCTCTCCCTTTGTGTTGATGTCGTACTTAGCCTTTCCCTCTTCGATGCGCGCGAGGATAGCCTTCTTTGCATCAGCACTGATCTTTCCGTCATCAGAAATTCCGTCAACGATGAGCTTGAGCTCTTCTGCCGAAATATTCATGGTAGGATCTATCATTATACTCATTATGTTTCCTCCCTTGACTGTTGGATATGATTAGCACCCCGGCCACTCGACCTGGTCTTTGACCCCACACTTGCCTTGACCCGCTTTGCGGAGGACTTACTTCTAAGATACGCCATGATCACAGCCGCTTCCTGCTTGCTGCTTACGTGGGTCCCTTTGCCCGTATCTGGCCTGGACTTTCAACCACGAACATGGCCGGATGCTATTCACTTTTTTATACGGGCCTGTAATACCCGCGAGCAATGCTATTTCTTCTTGCTCTTCTTTACCTCGCTGGCGAGCATCTTCTCAAGTCTTTCGAGAGCCTTTTCGTCGAGAGCATTGTCATCTCCCGCAAAGAAAGCCTCGAGCTGAGGAAGACGGACGCCGGCCTTGTAGTTCATCTTGAACATCTCTACATTAAGAGATTCCTTGATGTTACGCATTTCCTGTTTGGTCATTTTAAACCTCCTCCATTAAGGGCAGCTGCCGCTAAGGTCTGTATTCGCCGGAAAACTCTGCCACTGTTTCCTCATCGCCTTCGGCCGCCGGGTCAAAGACCTCGACTTCCTTGATGCGCATCTCATTGCCGCGAAGCAGCCATGTGTTGCCGCTTCCGCAATGCGGGCATGTCTTTCCGTACTGCACCGTCGAGTAAGTGATCTTGCAGTTGTCACACCACGTTACCGCAGGGATCTCTTCGCATATGAGCTTTGAGCCCTCGAAGATCGGGAATTTCTTGGTATACCAGTCCCAGTAATCGTAAAGATACGATGAGACTATGCCCGAGACCTCGCCGAATTCGAGTGTGACCGAACTGATCTTTTCGACGTTGTTTTCTTCAGCGATCTTGCTGACCTCTTTTACTACATAATTTACAAGTCCAAGTTCATGCATAAAACTAAATCGTCCTTATCTGCCTGCAACTTTTTTCTTGATGATCTTAGCTACTCTGCCAGGCATGTTCTTTCCGATGCCAACGAACTTCTGCTCTGCAGGGATCATTCTGGAGTACAGATCTCCGTCCGGACGTCTGATCAGGTGGATGGCGTCAAACTTGCACTGTACCGTGCACATTCCGCAGCCGATGCACTTGTTCTGGTCAACTACGCTGCGTCCGCACTTGAGGCATCTCTCAGCTTCCTTCTTGATCTGCTCTTCAGTGAACTGCTTGATCTCGTAATCCATCGTGAGCTTCTTGGCCTCGTCGATCTCTCTGATCTGACGTGCAGGCTTCTTGTACTCATTAGCAGGGAGTACGATCTCTTCCTTGTTGAGCGGAGTGAAGTTACGTGTATTTCTGTGGATCATCAGGTGCTGTCCTCTGTTGACGAATCTGTGGAGTGAAACAGCGCCTTCGCGTCCCATAGCGAGAGCGTCAACTACGAACTTCTGTCCGGATACGCTGTCGCCGCCTGCGAAGATGTCAGGCTCTGCTGTCTGCAGTGTTACAGGATCTGCGATGATCATGCCGCGCGGGCTGAACTCAACCTTTGTGCCCTCGAACAGTTTGCCGTAATCAGGCTTCTGGCCGATGGAGAACAGGATGGTCTTGCAAGCCTGCTCTGTTGTCTCGTTATCGTCGAATTTAGGGTCGAATCGTCCCTCTGCGTTCTTGACGCTGAGGCACTTTCTGAACTTGATTCCTGCGACCTTGCCGTCCTTTGTAACGACTTCCGTCTGGCCCCATCCGTCGTGGATGTGGATGCCTTCGTTCTTGAGGAATTCCTGATCCTCTTCGCCCATAGGCATCTCGTCATAGGACTCGAGGCAGTACAGATGTACGCTCTTTGCACCCTGACGGATAGCTGTACGTGCTACGTCAGCTCCGATGTTTCCGCCGCCGATGACTACTACATCGCCGGAGAGCTTCTTGGCCTTTCCGAGTGTGACTTCCTTGACGTAGTCAACACCGCCGATGACTCCCTTAGCGTCGTCGCCAGGGATGCCGAGTCTTCCGCATGCCTGGAGACCTGTTCCTACGAAGAAGCCCTTGAAGCCTTCTTCACGGAGCTGCTGGATGGTTACGTCCTTACCTACTTCTACGCCGCATCTGATCTCAACGCCCATAGCCTTGAGAATGTCGATCTCGGCATTAACGACATTCTTGTCGAGTCTGAAGTTAGGGATTCCGAGTGTCATCATTCCGCCAGGCATCTCCTGCTTCTCGAATACTACAGGCTTGTAGCCCTCGATTGCGAGGAAGTATGCGCAGGACAGTCCTGCAGGGCCGGAACCGATGATCGCGATCTTCTGCTCGAACGGTTCTCTTGTTGTGGATACCATAGGAGGAACATACTTGTGCTCATCCTCGAGATCCTTGGCAGCGATGAACGCCTTGATATCGTCGATAGCAAGAGCATCGTCGACCGATCCTCTTGTGCACTCGAGCTCGCAGTACTTATGGCAGATAGCTCCGCATACTGCAGGGAACGGGTTGTCTTTCTTGATCAGCTTGAGAGCTTCTGTGTACTCTCCTCTGCTTGCCATATCGATGTAGCCCTGGATAGCGATGTGGAGAGGGCATGCAGCCTTACAAGGTGCTGTACCTGTAGGCCATGTCTGGATGACGCCGTTCTCGTTCTTGTAGTTCCAGTTCCACTTTTCCTCAGGCCAGAAGTTGCTGTCAGGCAGTTCCTGCTTAGGATATTCGATCTCGCCGTGCTTTGTGCAGAGCTTCTGTCCGAGTCTGACGGCACCTGCAGGGCAGACCTCTACGCACTTGCCGCATGCTACGCACTTCTCAGCGTCAACCTCTGAAGCATATGCGGAAGCCGACATGTTAGGTGTATTGAAGAGCTGCGATGTACGAAGAGCGTTGCAGACACCTACTGCGCAGTTGCAGATAGCGAAGATCTTGTTCTCGCCGTCGATGTTTGTTACCTGGTGTACATAACCCTTCTCTTCAGCCTTCTCGAGTACTTCGAGTGCTTCTTCATAAGTGATGTCATAGCCCATGCCTGTCTCTTTGCAGTAGTCAGCGAAGTCGCCGAGTCCCATGCACCAGTACTGCATGATGTCTCCAGAGCCCTCGCCTCTCTCTGTCTGCTGCTTACGGCAGGAGCAGATTCCGAGACCGATCTGGCCTTCGTACTTCTTGAGCCAGTACGAGATGTGCTCTATATCGAGCGACTCACACTCAGCCGGGATGGCTTTCTCTACAGGGATAACGTGCATTCCGATGCCGTTTCCGCCCTTGCCTACCATCTGAGTGATTCCGGCGAGCGGCAGGTAAGTCATTCTTTCAAAGAAGTCAGCGATCTCAGGTGTCTCGCACATGATCTGGTCTCTCATTACCATGATCTCAGCGGCACCCGGTACGAACATGTCGAGCACATAGCGTCTCTCGTGCTGAGGATTCTTTCCGTCTTCGTTCTCATTGTTCCATTCAACGAGTCCGAACTGTCCGAGAGCCTCAAGAACTGTCTTCAGATGGTCATCATCATAGCCGGTCAGTTCTTTCATCTTTGCGAATGTTCTCGGCTTACGCTTGCCCATTACCAGAGCAGTGTCAAGACAATCCTCTGCGATGTCCTTGCCATATCTCCTGGTGATGTACTGATAACCGCAGTCATACCCCCAGTACTCAGTAGAATCCTTTGATGGCTTCTCAATTCCGAGCAGGATCTCTTTACGGTCGGTAACGATCTTCGTAAGTTTAAAGATCTTCTCGTCGTGGCTCAGCTGTTTAGCCTTCTTTGCCATACTTTTCCCTCTCTTTCTCTTACAATATCTTTTTAATTATTATCTATAAAATGCCTTACAACAAAGGCTTCTTACCTTAAGAATGCGGCGCTCCGGTCTACCTCGCGATTATCCCGTCCACCAGTATAGACGCGACCTGCGACAGAGCTTCGCGGTACGAAATATGATTCTTGATGAGCACGTCGTCCTGGAAGAACTGCTCGATCGTCGACTGGAACATCGTCTTGAGGATAGGCATGCACACCGGCCTTATCTCTCCCATTTCGATCCCCTTGTTTACAAGCAGGCCCACGCCTTCCCAGTAATTCTCACGGCAGTGCTGCCAGTGTCTGTATACCGAAGGATATTTCTCCTTCAGTACGTAGAGCTGTGTGAGATCCTTCTGGGTATAACGCTCGGGAACTCTTCCGATGAGTGCCTTGAGCTGTTCAATGATAGA
>JAFUGO010000012.1 GCA_017469325.1 Mogibacterium sp.
GTCCTGTCGAGTATCTTATCGCCTGTCGTCTTCATCGTCACAAGCTCGGCGCGGACATCCGGGCAGCTTTCCTCTATCTGCCTCATCACGAGCTCCGACTGAAGTACCGCAAGTCTGCTCGCCCTGCTTCCGACCCTTATGACTTTCTTTTCGCTTTCTGCCATTTTTTATCCTATCCTGCCCTCTTTCATGAAACGGGCAAGTTCCTTTGCGTAATAAGTTTCGTAGATCTGGGCTCCTGCGCGGAATGCAGCCGTTGCCATCTCGCAGACTATGGCATCCTCATCGATCCAGCCCTTTGCGGCAGCGCCCTTTACCATCGCGTACTCGCCGCTCACGCTGTATGTTGCCACAGGAACGTCCACGGCGTCTTTCACCTCGCGCACGAGGTCGAGGTACGACATGGACGGCTTTACCATTATGATGTCCGCGCCCTCTTCAACATCGAGGATCGCTTCTCGGAGAGCTTCTCTCCTGTTGTGGTAATCCATCTGGTAGCTGCGCCTGTCACCGAATGCGGGAGCAGAACCTGCTGCTTCGCGGAACGGTCCGTAGAATGACGACGCGAATTTAACAGCGTACGACATGATCGGTGTGTTGCTGAATCCGCCCGCGTCGAGAGCCGTTCTTATAGCTCCGACTCTTCCGTCCATCATGTCCGAAGGCGCGACCATGTCGGCTCCGGCCGCTGCATGCGAAACAGCTGTCTTGGCGAGGAGCTCGAGCGTGCTGTCGTTATCCACATCGTGGTGTCCGCCGCATTCGCATACGACTCCGCAGTGGCCGTGAGATGTGTACTCGCAGAGGCATACGTCGGTGATCACCAGCAGCTCAGGATATCTCTCCTTAATGTGCCTCACGGCTCTCTGGATTATGCCGTCTTCGGCATAGGCCTGTGTCCCCATCTCATCTTTATGTTCAGGGATACCGAAGAGCATTATGCTGCTGACTCCCGCTTTAAGAGTCTCTTCGATCTCGACATCCACCTTGTCGATCGTGTACCTGTACTGTCCCGGAAGAGCCTCGATGGCATCGGTCTTCCCCTGACCGTCCATCACAAAGATCGGATAGATGAGCGAAGACGGATCCATCCTGGTCTCTCTCATCATTTTGCGTAATTCCGGAGATGTGCGCATCCTGCGCGGTCTTTTAGTAAGTTTCATCAATACTTTCCTCTTTTCTGCAATAATTGCTGTATTTTGATTACTCCTTGTCCCCCCTGAGTTTGCTTTTTAAGAAGCTGATGAGCGTGTCGTAATTCTCCGCCCTGTGCGGAAAAGTGCACGCCGTGCAGACTTTGATCCTTCTGCCGTCCTTTTCTTTGAATGAAGGCGCGCCCGGGCAGTCCTCATAATGATAGAGCGGGCAGTAGCAGAAGAGGCAGTTGATCTCCTCTATGCCTTCGTGGCACGGATAGTATTCGCAGTCTGTATTTTCAAAGAATCTGTTTGAGTTATTCATGGTCTTTCTTTCTGTAGCTCTCCATGGCGACTTTGAATCTGCGGACCAGTTCAGGACACGACAGGTACCAGAGATGCGGATATCCCCAGATGTGATCCGCTCCGGCATGCATGCATTCCCACGATCTTCCGCTGCCCGGCTTTACCGCGACCGCGTCGCTGCCGTTGGAGCTGCTGTCGAAGTAGTGAAACTCATGTCCCTTTGCGCTGATACCGCTGAGCAGTGTGCCCTCTTTTGTGCCCGTGAGTTCTATGTATCCGAACCTTGAGAGACGGCCGGTACAGAAGGTCTCTCCGCTGATGACGCCCGCTGCGGCATGTTCTTTGCCTTCTTTGTCTTTGATGCTGTCCATCAGATACATGAAGCCGCCGCACTCAGCAATGCTCGGCATCCCGCCTTTGATAGCAGAGGATACGGAGTCCAGCATGTTTTTGTTTGAAGCAAGCTCTGCCGCGTACAGCTCTGGATAGCCTCCTCCGAAGAGAAGTCCGTCAGCGTCTTCCGGGATCGCAGCGTCGTGAAGCGGTGAGAATTCTTTTATCGCTATGCCGGATCCTGCGAGAGCTCTTAAGTTCTCTTCGTAGTAGAAGCAGAAGGCCTCATCTCTTGCGACCGCAAGAGTCAGCTTCGGACCGTCAGATGTTTCTGTTTCTTCGCGGATGCTGTCAGGCAGATCCGGTGCTCTTTCCATGAGTGATCTCAGCGCGTCCATGTCTATATGCGACTCTATGAGATCCGCCGCGTGGCCGACCTGCTCCTTGAGGTCCTCGGCTTCGTGCGGAAGCTTGAGTCCCAGGTGCCTGCTCTCAAGATGTATGCCGTCTGTATCCGGGATCCCGCCGATCAGCTTCACATCGTGCTGCCTGCCCGTCGATACATCAGCCAGCATCTCCTTTACCGCCGGAGATATGCTTTCGTAGTAGCGCCCGGAGACGCGATTCAGAACTATGGCCCTGATCATCCCGTTCCTGTCATCAAGGAGCATCCCTTTGATGAGCGAGAGCATTGTCTGGCCCATTCCCTTAACGTCCATCACGAGCAGTACCGGAGTATCTGTCGCAGAGGCGATATCATAGCACGAACCTCTTCCGGAAGTCCCTGCTATGCCATCATATATACCCATCACGCCTTCGATCACCGCGGCGTCTCCGCCTCCCGCGCAAAGGGAAGCGTTTATCTCATCCGCGGACGAAAAGAACATGTCAAGATTTCCGCCCGGCACACCGATCACCCTTCTATGGAACATCGGGTCTATGTAGTCCGGGCCGCACTTGTATGATCTTACCTTTGCCCCGCTCCGTTTGAGAGACTCGAGCAGGCCGCAGGTTATGATCGTTTTTCCACTCCCGCTTTTAGGCGCGGCTATCATGATGCGCGGCAGTTTCATTCTCTTCCTCCGAGCGTGAACGAGGCTATCATCACGGGATTCTCAGCTGTCATGAGGTGATAGCTTCCGAGCTCGCGCGCTTTGCTCACGGATATCTGCTCGATGCTGAGATCGCGCAGTTCAAATTCCTTCAGGACGCTCTGTATCTCTGCCATGGTCTCAAGGCTCACGGCGTTTATGACCACCCTTACGCCCTTAGGCACCGAGCTGAGCGATGTGAGGATCTCCTTGAGATTGCCGGAGCTGCCTCCTATGAACGCGCACGAAGGCGCAGGAAGTCCGTCGAAAGCGGCGGGAGCTTTTCCCTCTACGACCTTTATGTTGGACAGGCCGAACTTGGCGGCGTTCTGTCTTATGAGGTCGCAGGCCTCAAGCTTCATCTCGATCGCATACACCTCAAGGCTGCCGCTCTGGGCAGCTGCCTCGCAGGCGATGGAGCCTGTCCCGCTTCCTATGTCGTAGACGGTATCGCCCTCGCAAAGTCCCAGCTTTATGACGCTGAGATGCCTTACCGATTCCTTGGTCATCGGCACTTTGCCTCTTATGAAATCGTCGTCTCTGAATGTTTTTATCAGCAGTTCCTTCATCTGGATCACCTGAAAGTCCTATTCTGCCTTGTTTATAACGAGCGCGGTGTAGAGTCCCGGCTCCGTGATCCCGGAGCATTCCTCCGGGCTAAAAACGTATATCTTCTCATCCGGATACGAGAGGTCTCTGCCGAGTATGACTCTGCAGTTCCCGAGTCCCCTTGCGCACATCCCGCTGCCGAGCTTCGCGGCATCCTCGGGGCCTGACATTATGATGACGGTCCTCTCGTTCTGTGCTATCTCTTCCATTATGGTCTCGAAGTTCGCGTAGTCCCCCGACTTGCCGTGCATGCTGCAGAGCTTTGCACCGGTAAACGAGACTCCCGATGCTGATGACAGGTATGAGAACGCCGAAACACCGGGATGGATCACTATCTCATATTCATGGCCGTTCTCCGAGAGCCATTCTTCGAGAGCCGGCTTCATCTTCTCGGCTCCGCTGTAAAAACCCGTGTCTCCCGAGAAAAGCACAGCCATGCGCTCAGGCTGTTTTTCTTCTATGAGAGGGATCAGGTCCTCGGCCCTGAACAGCTTGTATTTTTCTTTGTCGGCATACGGTTTTATCATGCGGGCCGCGCCGCAGATGAAGTCAGCCTTCATGACGGCGTCACGCGATTCTACAGTCATAAGCGAGCTTCTTCCAGGACCTATGCCCACAAGATCTATGCGTATCGAAGGAGCGAGTCCGAAGTACTTGCTCAGAGATTCGGATGCGGACAGTCCGGTCTCTTCGGAAGGTCTTCCTATGATGTATGCGGGCACACCGGCTTCGGATGCCGCCGCGAGCTTCTCCTCAAAGCCTCCGGCCCTTCCGCTCGCCTTTGTGACCATGAGCTTTATGTCGAACTGCCTCATCAGGGCGAGGTCAAGCTCTTTTCTGAACGGTCCCTGCATGGCGATGACCTGCCTGCCGCTTATGCCGGCTTCATCGCAGAGCCTGATGCTCTCTTCTGAAGGAAGCACCCTTACAAAGAGCCTGCTTCTTACATCCGGATCTTTTGCATATATTCCGAGCTCCTTGCTTCCGGTGGTGAGCAGGATGTTGCCTTCGGTGTTTTTTAAGGCCGCGGCGCAGTCTGCAGCATCCGCAAACGTCCTTATGCTGCATCCCGCAGCGCCCGCACTGCCCCCGCTGCGGACTATGCGCACATAGTCTGCGCCGGCGGCTTTGCACGCTCCGCGTATATTCTCCGAAACAGCGGCCGCGTAAGGATGCGTCGCGTCAAATACGCGGCCCGCCTCAGCGGCGATCATATCCCGCATCTCCTCTTCCGTAAGACGGCCCTGCCGGATATCCGCATATTCGTTTTTCTGCATCACAAGCTCGCCGTAGCCCGTGGCTACGCACACGATATGCGCGATGCCGGCTCGTGACAGCCGCTCCGACATCAGCCTTCCTTCCGTTGTTCCCGAGAATATAAGCGGTCTTTTCACAGTCTGTACCCTCTCGGCGTCACGAGCCTCCCGTCAATGATCCGGCTCTGTGAATTTCCAATAAAAACAGTGGTGAACATATCCACTTCGGCGTCCCTGAGCTCCGCCAGAGTGCAGGTATGGTACTCCTCGCCCTCGCGGCCGATGTTCCACACATAGCCGCAAGCCGTATCCGGACATTTGGCCTCAAGGAGTATATCGCAGGCCTTTTTAAGATAATCATGGCGCTTGCGGCTCGACGGATTGTAGATCGCGATCGCGAAATCCCCCTCTGCCGCAGCCCTCAGCCTCTTCTCAATAAGCTCCCACGGAGTCAGAAGATCAGACAGGCTTATGACACAGAAGTCATGATTCAGAGGCGCTCCAAGCACGGCCGCTCCGCTCGAAGCCGCCGTGATGCCCGGGATTATATTTATCCCGATGTATCCGGTCTCCTCGCGCATCTCCTCGCCTATCTCAAACATGAGCGAAGCCATGTCGTAGATCCCCGCGTCGCCGCTGCATACCATTGCGACATCTTTGCCCTTGGCAGCCTCTCTGAACGCGATCCTGCAGCGCTCCGCCTCCTGCTTCATAGGCGTCGACAGCATCTCCTTGCCGCTGTACTTCTCTCCCAGAAGCTCCAGGTAGACAATGTATCCGACTATGACATCGGCTCTGTCCAGCGCCGCTTCCGCCTCAGCGGTCATCATCGAAGCGCAGCCGGGACCCATGCCCACTACGTCGATCGTTCCTTTATCCGTTTGTGCGTTCTGCATTCTTTCTTTGTTCATCTTTACATCTTTATGTTTTTCAGACCGCCGCAGCAATTCTCTTCCCTGCTTTATCTTTTTATCTCCGCGACAGCCGCGGTCATCCCGCTCTCTGCTCTATCCTTTTATCTCTGCGACCGCCGCGGTCATCCCGTTCTCAGCTCTATCTCTTTATCTCTGCTACCGCCGCGGTCATCCCGTTCTCAGCGGTCTTCTTTACGACCAGCCGCGAGCCCCTGCCTGCTGCAGCGACAGCCGCGCGCTCGCACACGTTGTCCGTTCCGACCTTCTCGAGCACCGTCTCCGAATGACTGAAGTCCCCCTCCAGCCTGTTCAGGATGCCCGCGTCGAATGTTATGAGAGGCATCCTCCACGCCTGCGACAGCTTCCGGAGTCCCTCTTCATCCTTCTTTATATCTATCGTGGCTACGCAGCCGGCTTCATCGATCTGAATGCCGTTCTCCGCAAGCACCCTCTCGGCAAACTCCCTGAGTTCTTCGAAGGACTTGCCCCTGCGGCAGCCCATGCCTATCGCGTAGCGCTTAGGGCAAAGGACTATCGACGCCATGTCTTTGAGCGCCCCGCCTCCCGGAGCCCCGGCGTCCGGCTCATCGCTTATGAGCACATCCGTGTGTTCTGCCGGAGGATAATCCTTTATGCATATCGTCACCGGCCTTCCCTTGAGAGCCGACGATGACACCCTCGCTATGCCTTCCCGGTTCGCTATCCTAAGCCCGTTTTCCTTCGCGAAGACATCGACCGCGAAGGACTCGTTCACATCCGTTGCAGTCGTTATGACCGGCACCGCGCCCAGTGCGTCGGCTATCTCCTGAGCCAGCTCGTTCGCGCCTCCGAGGTGCCCCGAAAGGACCGGTATGACGAACCGCCCGGCCTCATCGATCACGACCAGCGGAGGATCCGTGAATTTATCGCGTATGAACGGAGCCGCTGAGCGCACGGCAATACCGGCAGCTCCGATAAACACGAGCGCCTCTTTATCTCTGAAGGCGGCTTCGCAGACCTTGGCAGCCGGCGTACCTCTCTGTACGACTTCGGTCTCATGCCCGGTCAGCAGGCTTTTAAGCCTCTCCGCAAGTGCCTCCCCTCTATCCGTAAATGACAGAACTTTTATCTTCATAACATGTCCGATCTTTATCTGATCGCCCGATCCTGCTTACTTCGTTCCGTTTATTTCGCCTTCCGGAACTCCGTACTGAAAGTCTTGTCGTAGAGCTTTGACTTTCCGTAATCCTCACCCGCGATGGCATCGCCAACCAGTATGAGCGCGGTCTTAGTTGTGCCGTGCTCCTTCGCGACCGCTGCAAGCTCGGAAACCTTGCACCTGTAAAATTCCTCCTCAGGCCATGTAGCCTTATAGATGATCGCTGCCGCGGTGTCCTCACTGTAACCTCCGGCGATCAGCCTTCTGCTGAGCTCTTCGATCATACCGGTGCTCAGGTAGATCGCCATCGAGGCGCCGTGAGCCGCCCAGCTTTCGATGCTTTCCTTCTCAGGGACCGCGGTCCTGCCCTCCATCCTCGTGATGACAAGCGACTGCGAGAGTCCCGGCAGTGTATATTCAATATCCATAGCGGCCGCCGCGCCGAAGGCGGCCGATACTCCCGGGCAGGACTCATAGCTGATGCCGAGCCCGTCCAGAGTATCCATCTGCTCGCGCACAGCTCCGTAAAGGCTCGGGTCACCTGTGTGGAGCCTGCAAACCGTCTTTCCCTCCGAAGCGGCGGCCTTCATCACATCGATCACCTCTTCGAGAGTCATATACGCGCTGTTGTGGACCTCCGCCCCCTCCTTCGCGTAGTCAAGGAGCGCAGGGTTCACCAGGGAGCCCGCATAAATGATCACATCAGCCTCGCCGATGAGCTTCATTCCTCTTACCGTGATGAGGTCCGCGGCGCCCGGTCCCGCGCCTACAAAATATACCTGTTTCTTTACTTCTTTTTTCATGTTTCTGTAATTGATCCTGCTGTTCTGCCGGAAGCTAATTGATTAAAGCAATGTTTGTTATTGCCTGACCTGATAAGTTGCATTCCTGAAGCTATAAATTTACCGGCCGTTTTTTCTGTTTTTATTGCTTAATGATCGTGTTGAGTGCTTCAGGCTATACAGATGCCTGGATCCCGGGAATAGCGTTATAGCTTATTGCTACATTTGGCCACTCCAGGCTATACAGATGCCTGCACCCCGGGGATAGCGTTATAGCTTAAAGATAACTTTTTTATATGAAAGCTATACACAAGGCCGTCGGCTATATCTATAGCCGGTCATTCCAGATATCCCGGTTTTCTTCTATCATTGCGAGGGCTCCTTCGCTGGCGGCGATAAGCCCGTTCTCTTTCGTGTACATTATGCATTCGATCCGGAGGTCTTCGCCTGCGCGCCTCCTGAGGCAGGCAATTATGCTGTCCATCAGTCTTCGTGCCACCCGTTCAAAGAGGTCTCCGCAGGATGCTTCCTTTATCTTTTTGAATGCTTCCTCTGTCGTGAGTGAGCCGAGGATCCCGAGTATGAGATCTGTGCCTGCGCCTTCCCTTGCGGCCGCGGCTGCGATGATCTCCATGCGTCCGTCGGCCTCTCTTGAGTGGGTGTTCATGATCCCGCCGGCCACCTTTACCAGCTTGCCCGCGTGACCAGTGAGCAGCATGCCCTCAAAGCCGAGCTCATTCACCATGTCGACCGTGAGTCCTATGTAGTTGCTGCACTTGACGCTGCGGTCGAGGTCCATGCCGTAGGTCTCTCTCATAAAGTCGAGACCGTAGTTGCCCGGCGAGACAAAGGCTATGCTGTTGCCTTCCGCCTTCTTCTGGCTGAGCTCCACCCTGATCGTGTCAGTCAGGGCTTTCTCGCTCATCGGCTCCACGACGCCCGAGGTGCCTATTATGGAAATGCCGCCCTCTATCCCGAGCCTCGGATTGAAGGTGTGCGAGGCGATCTCCTCACCTTCCGGAACGGATATGATCACCGAGAATCCGCCTTTATGATCAAAGGCCGAAGCGACCTCTGTGACCTCCTGCCTGATCATGGCGCGCGGAACGGAATTGATAGCGGCGCTTCCTACAGGCTGGTCGAGCCCCGGTCTTGTGACACGTCCGACGCCTTCGCCTCCGTCGATGCTTATTCCCTCTTCATCGGCAAGGCAGACCTTTGCGTATATTAGAGCCCCGGTCGTTACGTCCGGGTCGTCCCCGCCGTCCTTTCTGACCGCGCAGCTCACAAAGCCCGGGCCTCTTTGGATGTCCAGTATCTTCGCATCAAAAGAGCTGCCCTTCGGCGTCGTTATGGTCATATTCTCTTTGACGCCGCCGGAAAGCAGCATGTACGCGGCAGCCTTTGCCGCCGCAGCAGCGCAGCTGCCGGTCGTGAATCCGCTTCTTAGCTCTTTTTTCATCTGCGTTCCTGATAACTGAATCTTGGATCCGGATCCTTGATTCTGGATCTTTATGTTTATTCCTTAGCCTTTACATGGTATACAGCAATGCGTTCACTATTGCTGCGGCAACATTGCTGCCGCCCTTACGCCCGCGGTTTATGATATGCGGTATGTCCGTCTCCATGATGAGCTCCTTGGCCTCGACCACATTCACGAAGCCGACCGGCACGCCAATGACGAAGTCGGGCGTGTAGATGCCGCTGTCATACATCTCTCTCAGCGTGATCAGGGCTGTCGGGGCGTTTCCTATAGCGAAGATGGTCCTGCGCCCGGACTCCATCGCGTCCTTTGCGGCGTGCTCCATGCTTACCGAAGCCCTGGTGATGTCCCTTTCCTTCGCCTCGGCAGCGACATCAGGGTCCGCCATGTAGCAGCGGGCCTCGCCGCCGAAAGACGCGAGCCTCTTTTTGTTGATGCCCGTGAGTGCCATGTTGGTATCTGTGACTATATCGGCGCCCGCGCGTATGAGCTCCCTCGCTTTTTGGACGGCATCTTCGGAGAAGATCAGCGTATGAGCGTAATCGAAATCGGCAGAAGTGTGTATCGCCCTTCTGATGATCAGGTCCTTCTCTTTGTCGAGGACTATGCCCCTGTCCGCGAGCTCCTCAGCAATGATCTCAAAGCTGCGGGCCTCTATGTCTCCGGGCTTTACGTGTTCCGTCATATGACCTCTCCGATCGCATTCACAAGTTTTATATTGTCTTCGTGTCCGCGGACTGCAACTCTGAAGTACGAATCGTCAAGTCCGCTGAAGTTGGCGCATCTTCTTATGAGTATGCCCTTTGCCAGGAGATTCTCATACAGCCCCGGCCGGGATCTTAAAAGCAGATAGTTTGTGTCGCTCGGGAATACCTTTATCCCGAGCTTTCTGAGCTCGTCCGCCAGATAAGCGCGCTCTTCTTCAATGAGCTTCACCGACTCTTTGAGGAACCCGTCCGTGTCCGCGCTCACCGCCGCGCATCCCGCTCTCTGAGCCATCAGCGAGACGTTCCACTCGGGGAGCTGCCTGCGTATCATTTCGCGGAGCCCGCTGTCCATGCAGACTGCGTATCCCAGGCGAATCGCCGGAAGAGCGAATGTTTTTGTCAGTGCCCTGAGATGGATGGCCTTATCATCTTCAGCCGGGACCTCAGTCCCGCGCGCTGTAAGCGGCAGAAAGCACTCGTCGATCACGAGGCAGATATCCATCTCTCTGCACTTTTTCTTTATGTCATCCAGTAGCTCATCATCTATGAGCCCTCCGTTCGGATTGTTCGGGTTGCCGAGGAATACCATGTCAGGGCCGGAGTCGAGTCTATCCAGTATCGAGCCGGTAAGCGCGAAGCCGTCCTCCTCTTTCAGTTGGTGCTCCTCAATGACCGCATCCGACGCGCCGAGAGCCACTCTGTATCCCGCATAGCACGGGGATGTTATGAGTGCTTTCTTTGGCCTTAGCGCATGGACCGCCGCCATGATAAGCTCCGATGCTCCGTTGCCGCAGATGACCGAGTCAGCGTCCACGCCGTCCATTGCAGCGATCGCATTTCGCAGGTCGAGCTGCTCATGATCCGGGTACTGCCTGAGGTCATCCGCCGCGACGGTGCAGGCCGCCTTTATCCTCTCCGGGATCTCCGACGGATTGAGGTTCACTGAAAAATCCAGCTCTACATTATTTCTGTAGACATCTCCTCCGTGAAGGGCTTCTATGCAGTTTTGATCCCTGGGTTCCGCCGTCATAAACAAACCGCCATCGCTATCAGACAAATGATCCATCCCATAAAGGACGCAGCCGTGACGAGGCTGTTTGTCCTCTTTATATCTTCGAATTCCACCGGCCTGGTGTCATCGCCGATGTACGGCTTCTCAACCAGTTTGCCGAAGTAATAATTGCTTCCCGCAAGTCTTATGCCCAAAGCTCCTGCGACCACGCTCTCCGTCTGAGCGGCATTCGGGCTCTTGTGCCTGCGCCTGTCGCGCTTCCATATCCTGAACGCCTTGTCGACGTTGTAGTCACCGCCCATGATCGCGCATGCTCCGAGGAGCAGCAGAGCGCTGAACCTTGAAGGTATGTAGTTGGCCACGTCGTCCAGCTTTGCCGCCGGGGTGCCGAACCACATGTATCTGTCGTTCTTATATCCGACCATGGAATCCATGGTGTTGATCGCTTTGTATGCCAGGCCCAGGACCGGACCGCCTATCGCCGTATAGACCATCGGAGCGATGACGCCGTCCGAGAAGTTCTCGGCGACTGTCTCGACTGCGGCCTTCGTGATGCCGGTCTCATCGAGAGGCTCCGTGTCACGGCCGACTATCATGGATACGAACTTTCTGGCTAATCTTACATTGCCTCTCTTGAGGTAGTTGTAGACCTTCATGCTCTCGCGCCTCAGGCTGGTGAGAGCCATGAGGTAGCATGTGAGTATCGCTTCGATCGCTATGCCCGCGACAGGATGAAGCGTGTAAGCGCCGAACATGACAGCGTAAGTGCAGCCGGCAGTCAGCGCAATCACTACGAGGACGAGCACCGTGCCTTTTATCCGCTCCGCTTTTTTATTCCGCCTGTATGGATCCTTTCTGCTCTCGGGAATGTCTCCGAGAAGAGCCTTGTCGAGGGCCCCTATGAGTCTACCTATCCACCTTATCGGATGGGGTATATTGTGGGGGTCTCCAATCACCAGATCCATTACGAAGCCCGCCGCAAAAGCGATCATATGATATTGCAGCAAGGATGTTACCCTCATCATCCACCTCCAGATCTATCTCGTAGCCCGCGCCGTTCGGCAAATTGAAATTGAAGTAATCTTCATGAGTCAGAAAATGCATCAGCGACATGATGGTCCCGCCGTGAGCCACTACATAGACGGTCTCGGCTCCCTCTGCGGCCGCTTTCTTCATGGCTTCCCTGAAGCCCGCGCCGGTCCTCTTCATGAAGCCGTCAAGGCTGTCGCCGCCCGGTATCCCGGACCTTCCGCCGCTGTCCAGCCACGCCTGATATTCAGGGTCGCCGTCGAGCTCTTTGTGGTTCTTTCCCTCAAAGATGCCGAAGTCCATCTCCTTAAGTTCTTCTATGATCTCGGGTTTTTTGCCGGGGAGCATTATTGAAGCCGTCTCTACCGCGCGCTTCATGGGACTTGTGAACAGCATGGCTCCTCCGGGCACACCGTCTATACTAATGAGCCTTGCGCGCCCCTCTTCCGACAGAGGCTCATCCGTGCGGCAGCCGTTGAAGTTGAGGGACTTATTGCCCTCCGTTATTCCGTGTCTTATAAGATAGCATTTGATCTTTCTCATAATAATCTTTCCTTGTATCAGCCGGCGATCAGCGCGCAGACAGCCGCGCCCGCAGCAATCGCCGCTTCGCAAACAACTACAAAGTATCCGGCCGTATCACCCGTGATGCCGCCGAACTCCTTATAGCTCAAGTGCTTATACCACGCAAAGATGAGCACCGCCGCGATCACCGTGCCGATGCCCGCCGGCCACGCGAACCATGTCATGGCCATTGCCGAAGCCGCGATGAACAGGAACGCGAATACGAGATTTACCCTGCGCCCGTCCGCCGCTGACTCAGCTTCATTATACAACATGCCCTCCTTCTTTGCCGACCTGAACGTGAGCACGGAGACCGCGCTCATGCCCCTTGCCAGCATAAAGCCTAAAGCGATGCTGATCATGAGTCCTTCGGCCATTCCGGAATCGAGCACGATGATGAGTGACGCGATGTATATGAGTCCGCATATCGCCAGTCTTATCACCGCAAACGCTCCGATGTGCGGGTCCTTGAGTATGGCGAGCTTTTCTTCTTTGCTTTTAAACGAGCTGACAGCGTCCGAGACGTCCATGAAGCCGTCGGCGTGGAATCCTCCCGTAATGATGAGCGGAACCGCCGTCAGTATGAGCGCGGCCGCGGCCGAAGGGACTTCAAAGTGCGCGCAGAGCCTGAACACGGCAAAGAACACAGCGCCTATAACAGCGCCGACCAGCGGAAAAGCAGCCATGCCGTACTTCATGTCGTCTTCTTCCCATTCGAAGTGCGGGACCGGTATTCTCGAGTACAGCCCGAAGGCCGCGCCTATCGTTCTTAAAAGTCTCATCAACTGTCCTGTTTTTCTATGTATATCGTTTTATCTGCCTTTTCGCTGAGCATCCCGTTGATCACATCCATGGTCTGTATGTACATCGATGTGTCAGGGTCGTAATCGTCTTTTGGTTCAAAATGGTTGCTGACCACTATGAGATCCTTCACCTTTGCGCTCAGACTGAGCACATCCGCGGTGAGCTTTGCGGCCGTCTCTTCAGAGTCCGTATGCCTTTCAAACAGCTCGTTCGCGACGAGGTTAGACAGGCATTCGAGGAGGACCGTCTTATTCTCCGCATTCTCAGTGCCGTCGAGTGCCCCGGCGATATCAAAAGGAGCCTCGATGGTATCGAAGCCTTTTCCGCTCCGCATCTCCCGGTGCCTCCGGATCCTCTCTTCGCCTTCATCCCCGTAAGGGATCATGGTCGCGAGATATATCCTCCCGCCCGGTCCGGAGATCTGAAGCGCAAGTTCTTCGGCGGCTGCCGATTTGCCGCTGTCCGGATAACCTACGATGAGTATCATTATCTGCTCCCTCCGGGCTCTTCTTCATCAAAGTGTTCGTACTGCTCTACCTCGGTCTCTTCAAAGGCGAGGCCGTCTGAGTAAAGCGACAGTGCTGTGTCAAGGAGCGGGAAGAGCATGACGGCGCCGGTGCCCTCTCCGAGGGCGAGCCCGGCATCTATAACGGGCTCAAGCTCCAGTGCGTCAAGTATGTACTTCATGCCGGGCTCCCTGCCGGCATGGGACGCGATCATACAGTGCCGGCAGCCCGGCGCCAGCCTCTCGGCCGCCAGAGCAGCCGCGGCGCTTATGAACCCGTCCAGCACCACCGGTATATGATAAATGGCTCCGCCAATGAACAGCCCGGCAAGCGCCGCGATATCCAGACCTCCCACGCATGAGAGCATCTCCATCGCGAATTCCGGACTTGTCCTGTCCACATCCTCATCAGGCAGATAGCGCGACAGCGCATCCGTTATGACCTGTTTCTTTTTCTCAAGTCCTGCGTTGCTGAGTCCGGCGCCCCTGCCCGTGACATCTTCAACATCCAGACCCAGCAGGGCCGCCGCCAGAGCCGCGCTCGTGGTGGTATTGCCTATGCCCATCTCGCCAGCGGCTATAAGCTTATATCCGTTTATGCTGCATTCGCACACCGTATCGATACCGGCGTTTATTGCCTGCATGCACTCGTCTTCAGTCATCGCGGGCTCCTTAGCGAAGTTCCGCGTCCCCGGCATCACCTTGCGGTCCGTCACGCCCGCCGGTGTATCTTCACTGTTTATGCCGACATCGACCGGGATTGTGTCCGCCCCGCACACGTCTGCCATCTTGCAGACAGAACTCTCTCCGCGGCCCATCCACGACGCGACCGCAAAAGTAACATCCTGCCCGGACTGGCTTATGCCCTCTTCAACGACGCCGTTGTCGGCGCACATCATAACGACTGCGCGCTTCCTTACATCTATATCCGCGCTGCCCTGGACCGCGCCTATGCGCGCGGTCATTTCCTCAAAACGCCCAAGGCTCCCGAGCGGCTTTGCCACGCGGTCCCACCGGCCTTTTATCTCTTCATAAATATCTTCGTCAAATGAATCTATGCTTATCAAAACGCAGCCTCTCTCAGCATCCCGTAAACGCGGTCCATGTCGAGGTGCTCCCTCAGCGTATCCGCGAGCCTGTCGTATTCCTTTTCCTTGAAAGCCCTGTGATCTTCCGCGGCAGATACGGACAGCTCCGCGCCTTTCTTATCCGCAAGCGCCTTCACCACAGCCGAAGCTATCTCGCCCTTGTCGAAGAATCCGTGTATGTACGATCCGTAAACGTTCCCGAGGCAGACTCCCGTGCCGTCCGATGTGAAGTCCTCCGCGAAATGCGAGTCGCATCCGACCGTATAGGTCCTGCCCATGTGTATCTCATAGCCTTCGACTTCGAGTCCGTTGAGAGTTTCCAGCACACCTCCGGCATTCTTCACGCTGCCCTTGAACTGAGCAGTCCTCTTGTCTCCCGAAAGCACGGTCGCGACAGGAAGAAGGCCCATGCCCTCCGTTTCTCCGCCGCCCTCTACGCCTTCAGGATCCGAGATCTCCATGCCCAGCATCTGGTAGCCTCCGCATATGCCGATCACGGGCACGCCCTGTCTGCTGAGCCTTTTGATCTCATCTTCGAGACCCCTGCCGCGGAGCCACTCAAGGTCCGCGATGGTGCTCTTTGATCCCGGTATTATCACCAGATCGGCTCCCTCAAGACCCGCCGGCTCCGAAACGTACCTGACCGACACATCCGGGAACTGCTCAAACACGTCAAAATCCGTGAAGTTGGAGATCTTAGGCAGCCTTACGACCGCGATGTCCACCTTGTCTCTTTGATCCGCAGTGAGCCTGTCCGAAAGCGAGTCCTCGTCCTCAACCTTTATATCCATGTAAGGCACGGTGCCCACGACCGGCACTCCGCCTTTTTCTTCGAGCATA
>JAFUGO010000166.1 GCA_017469325.1 Mogibacterium sp.
CTTCGAGGTATTTGTAGACACCATCGTTATCTGCACGATGACAGCTCTGATCATCCTCTGCGGACGCGCTCAGTTCGAATTCGGCGTTCCGGCAGGAGCAGAGATAACTATCCAGGGCTTCACAAACACATACGGCAACTGGGTATCGATCTTCACTGCAGTAGCAATGTGCTGCTTCGCTTTCTCGACTATACTCGGATGGGGACTCTACGGTACAAGATGTGCAGAGTTCCTCTTCGGAAGCAAGTCGGCTAAGCCTTTCCTGATCCTTTACGCTCTGGTAGCTATACTCGGAGCTACTATGGATCTCGGTCTCATCTGGGAGATGGCAGAGACATTCAACGGACTCATGGCTATCCCGAACCTGATCGGAGTATTCCTGCTCTCAGGCACTGTCATCAAGCTCATACAGAACTACTTCAGCGAAGATGAGTACGTGTCCTACTGGGATCAGCAGAACAAATAGAGACGATACTTAAAAAACATCGTAAATCAATACCGCAGCAGCTGTTACAGCATGCTGCGGTAATTTGTATGTCCGGTTATTTTGTTACTCTGTATGCCTGTTCCTTACGGTCTGAGCTCAAGGTACAGCGATCTGTACTGTCTTGCCGAAGACTCCCAGGATACGTCCTTGGCCATATCCCTCTTCACCATCTCGTCCCAATACTCACGTCCCGTGAAGTACAGTGTCTTGGCGCGGTTCACGGCATCATACAGAAGACCTGCTTCGTATCTGTCGAATGTGAAGCCGTTGCCCTCGTTGGTGAACATGTTGTAAGGCTCTACGGTGTCCTTCAGGCCGCCTGTTTCACGGACCACAGGGACAGTTCCGTAATGCATCGCGATAAGCTGTGTGAGGCCGCACGGCTCAAACAGAGAAGGCACAAGCAGCGCGTCAGCGCCGGCGTAGATCCTGTGCGCCCTTCCCTCGTCATACATGATGCACGAGCAGACGCTTCCCTTGAAGCCGCTCTCGAACCAGCGGAACGAATCCTCATAGCGGACATCGCCCGTTCCGAGGACTACGACCTGGGTGTTGCCGTCGATGAGCGAAGGCAGTATCTCATTTACCAGATCGAGGCCCTTCTGATCGGTCAGACGTGAGATGAGTCCGATCACGAATTTGCTGTCATCGACCTCGAGTCCAAGCTCCTCCTGAAGAGCGCGCTTGTTGGCTTTCTTCTTCTCCAGAACATCTGCTCCGCTGTAAGTGGCAGCAAGTCTGGTATCCTTTTCAGGATCCCACTGAACGACGTCGATGCCGTTTACGATGCCGCGGAGCTTGCCCGAATGATGGCGAAGATGGCCGTCAAGATTTTCTCCGAAGAACGGCGTCTCTATCTCTCCCGCGTATGTGTTGCTTACGGTCGTGATGATGTCGGCATAGGCCAGTCCGCCCTTCAGCATGTTAGCGTCCTCAGCACCAGTCTTGAACACATCAATGTTGAATATGTCCTCAGGGAGATTCGTCCAGTATCTGAGCGTAGGGATGTTATAGATACCCTGGAAGCGCAGATTGTGGATCGTCAGTACGGTCTTTGAATTCCCGAGCGGTGTCTCCGCAAACTGAGTGCGAAGCATCACAGGTACAAGGCTCGCCTGCCAGTCGTGGCAATGGATGATATCCGGCACCCAGTCCATGTAGTTCAGAGCTGCCAGAGCAGCCTTGCAGAAGTAGCAGTACTTAGGGATGTCGTCCACCAGATTCACATATGGATTGCCGTTAGTGAAGAAGTAGTCGTTGTCGATAAAGTCGTAAACAACTCCGTCCCACACGTATTCCATGATGCCCACGTAATACGAAGTGCCGTCCGCGCAGAGGTCCATGTCGAATGAGCCGCGGTAGACCATCTTCTCCTGATATTCCCAAGGGATGCAGTGATAGCGCGGCAGGATGACCTTCACATCGCAGTTGAGCTCTGCGAGAGCCTTAGGAAGCGCGTACATGACGTCGCCGAGTCCGCCTGTCTTTACGAACGGATAGCACTCCGATCCGATAAACGCGATGCTCCTTCTTGGCTGAGGCAGATCCGCTTCAGGCGCCATGTTCTCGATCACCTGCTCCGCTGCCTTCTTTTCTGTTACTTTCCTTTTTGTTGTTTTTTTCGCTGTTGTTTTCTTCTCAGTTTTTGTCGATTTCTTAGTAGCCATTTTATATTCCTC
>JAFUGO010000167.1 GCA_017469325.1 Mogibacterium sp.
ATTTATCGCCTCTTCATACGTGATACCCTCACGCCTTCTGAGACCCGTGAACACAGCCTCGCTAATATTGTCAAAAGCGGTATTTTTATGCTCTTCCGCTGCCGGAAGCCGCCCTTCACGGATCATTGAGAAGTACTCATCAAGATCGCTTGTATTCCTGTACCTCACTCCGTTTATGAAGCCGCTTGCCCCGAGTCCAAGTCCTATGTACTCATCCATATTCCAGTACAGGCTGTTGTGACGGGATCTGTAAGGGCTCGGTCCGTCAGGTGAATCCGGATCTCTTCTTGCGAAGTTGCTTATCTCGTAATGCTCATAACCGGCATCATCGAGGACTCTGCATATCGCGTGGTAGGTCTCACGGTCTTGCTCGTCTGAGACCTCGGTGAGCTCTCCCGATTCAGCCATGCTGTAAAACGGAGTGCCCTCCTCCAGCTGCAGGCTGTAACATGAGATGTGTTCCGGTCTGAACTTCAGTATTTCTCTGAGGTCCCGCAGAGAGTCATCTGTCGTCGTGCCGGGGACTGAGAAGATGAGGTCGAGATTCACGCTGTCAAATCCCTTCCTCCTTATGATCTCCATGTCGCGTACCACATTCTCTGCCGTATGGATCCTCCCCAGATAGTGCAGAGTGTCGTTGTCCATGGACTGGACTCCCATTGAAAGGCGATTCACGCCCATAAACTTATACGCCTGCATCTTTGCCAGCATCACTCCGTCCTTGCGGCCGAGTGTTGCCGGGTTTGCTTCAAGAGTAAATTCCGCTTCAGGACTTATATCGAAGGATCTCCTGAGAGTCTTTATCATCTCTGACATTGAAGATATGTCCATTACCGATGGCGTCCCGCCGCCGATATATACGGTATCTATCTGTACATCCGCACCCTTCGCTTTTTCTGCCGCTGCTCTGAGCTTTATTTCCTCTTCTAGGGCATCCGTATACTCTTTGCGCGGCGAGCCTTCCGCATTGAACGACAGGAATGCACAGTAATTGCATTTCTTCACGCAAAACGGCATATGGATGTATATTCCTCTTTTTCTCATTTATGCTTTACCCGGTCTGAAACGTAAAGTTTCCTTTACATCTCTATTTTCCATCGTCAAGCTTCAGCACCTCGGTGAACGCCTCCTGCGGCACTGTCACCTGACCGAACTGACGCATCCTCTTCTTTCCTGCCTTCTGCTTCTCTAGCAGTTTCTTTTTACGCGTGATATCTCCGCCGTAGCACTTGGCCAGAACATCCGTGCGGTACGCCCTGACTGTCTCACGGGCAATGATCTTCTGCCCTATGGCAGACTGGATCGGTACTTCAAACTGATGACGCGGAATTATGTCTTTGAGCTTTTCGCATATGCCCCTGCCCTTTGCCATTGCTTCCTCTTCAGGCACTATGGTCGAAAGCGCGTCGATCAGCTCGCGGTTGAGCAGGATATCGAGCTTTACGAGCTTTGCCGGTTGATACCTGAGGAATTCATAGTCCAGCGAAGCGTATCCCCTCGTGCGGGACTTGAGCGCGTC
>JAFUGO010000168.1 GCA_017469325.1 Mogibacterium sp.
GCTCGTGCACTTCGGGACCGGCTCGGTAAAAAAGAGCGGGCTGCTCGATAGAGTAGAAGCAAAACTCAAAGAGGCCGGCATAGATTTTGTAGAGCTCGGCGGCGTAGTTCCGAACCCGAGAGTATCGCTCGTACGCAAGGGCATCGAGCTGTACAACAGCGAAGGCTGTGACTTCATCCTCTCGGTCGGCGGCGGCTCGGTACTCGACAGCAGCAAGGCTATCGGCTACGGCGTATACGGCGGCGGAGACGTCTGGGATTTCTACTGTGGCAAGCGCAAGGTAGAGGGGACCGCACCTGTAGGCGCAATCCTGACACTCTCGGCAACAGGCTCCGAGATGAGCGACTCATCCGTCATCACAAACGATGAGACAGATCCTACATACAAGCGCGGAGTCAACACCGACTTCGGACGCATCAAATTTGCGCTTCTGGATCCTGAGCTGACCGCAACTGTATCCAAGTACCAGACAGCATGCGGCTCCACGGACATCATGATGCATACACTTGAGCGCTACTTCCACAGCGGCTGCACTCTCGACTTCACGGATCAGCTCTCGTTCACTCTCCTCAAAGAGGTAATGAAGTGGGCTCCTGTCGCTCTCGAGAATCCGGACGACTACGATGCAAGAGCAAACCTCATGTGGTGCGGCACGCTCTCGCACAACGGACTCATGGCGACAGGCAACTCGACAAAGGGCGACTGGGGATGCCACCAGATCGAGCACGAGCTTTCTGCAGAGTATGACGTAGCTCACGGCGCAGGCCTTGCTGCCATCTGGGGATCCTGGGCTAGATACGTGCTCGATGTGGATCCTGAAAGATTCGTCAAGCTGGGCGAAGGAGTCTTCGGTGAGAGCGATCCTGTAAAGACCATCGAGAAGTTTGAAACATTCTTCAGATCGATCGGCATGCCGACAGACATAAAGGGCCTCGGCCTCGACTTTGACGAGCAGGCATGCCGCACGGCTGCACTCGGCGTCACATTCCAGGACGCCCGCACCATCGGCGACTTCAAAGTCCTGAACACCGAAGACATCTTCAACATCTACATGAAAGCCTCCGGCCTCAAATAGCATAAATATACGTTTAGGGGCTTGACATAATAACAAGGGTGTATTATTGTATTAATCAGTTAATACAATAATACACTTTTTATTATGTTTATTCGTCGGAAGCCGGCAGCCGATCCGTCCGGACAGATACGGCATCAGCTTCCGGAAGCTAAGAATAGAGAAAGACAAGGGACGTAAAAATGGAATGGAACTTTAAAAACGGCATCCCGATCTACACCCAGATAATAGACGAGTTCACGATGCGCATCGCGAGCAATGCCTATGAGCCGGGCGAGAAACTGCCGTCAGTGAGAGACCTGGCGCTGGATGCGGGCGTAAACCCGAATACCATGCAGAGGGCACTGGCAGAACTCGAGCGCAGAGGGCTGGTCTATTCTGAACGTACCAGCGGGAGATTTGTAACAAAGGAGGAGGCTGTTCTTATGGAACTTCATGAAGAACTGGCAAAGAAGTACTTTGAGGAGCTTACGGAAAAGCTTCGCAAGATAGGCATGGATGATAAGGCAATAAAGAAATCCGTCAGCGAATGGATGAATAGCATAAAGTAAAGGAGGCGGATCATGGCAAGGATAGAGATCAATGATCTGACAAAGAACTTCGGCGAGCTGACAGCGCTTGACGGCGTCACGGTATCGCTCGACAAAGGACAGATAGTCGGACTGCTGGGCCCTAACGGAAGCGGCAAGACGACACTCATAAAAATACTCAACGGACTGCTCACGCCGACATCAGGAAGTGTCAGCATCAACGGCATGGCGCCGGGCACGGAAACAAAGAAAGCTGTCGCGTATCTGCCTGACAGGAACGCGCTGCCGGACTACATGACGGCGCCGCAGCTGATGAACATCTATCAGGACTTCTTCGACGACTTCGACAGAGAGAAGGCAGAGGCTATGATAGAAGACCTGGGCATCGACATGAAGCAGCAGATGAAGAGGATGTCGAAGGGGACCAAAGAGAAGCTCCAGCTCTGCCTGGTGATGGCAAGAGCGGCGGATGTATATCTGCTGGACGAGCCGATCGGCGGAGTCGACCCTGCGACATGCGACTACATACTCAGGACGATCATCTCGAACTACAACGAGGATGCGGTGGTGGTCATCTCGACACACCTCATCTCGGACATAGAGTCGATACTCGATGACGTCATATTCTTAAAGGAAGGAAAGATCGTGCTCCATAAGCAGGCGGACGAGATCCGCAAAGAAGAAGGCGAGAGCATCGACGGGCTTTTCAGGGAGGTATTCAGATGTTAGGTAAACTTTTAAGATATGAGCTTCCGGCAATGGGACGCAAGCTGGTGCCGCTTTATGCGGCATGGGGAGTGACGGCGGTACTGCTCGGAGTGACGGCGCAGATGGCCAGCTCAAAATCGGAATTCATGGTAGTTATAACGGGCCTTATGTATACGGCCGTGGCGACAGCGGTCATGGTGATGTCGGTCATACTGATCGTGCAGCGTTACAGAGACAGCCTGCTCGGAGACGAGGCGTACTTCAACCATGTGCTGCCGGTAAGCGTAACCGAGCACATCGGCAACAAGCTGCTGTCCGCAACTATATGGGTAATAGCGACGGTATTCGCGGCTCTTCTCACCGGTATCATCATTATGATAGCCGCGATGATCGTAAGCGGCTTCGACTTCACGGTATTCAATCTTGATCCGGGCGAGCTGTACATACCGGAGCATTTCGGGCTGTATGTGCTTGAAGTCCTGATCCTGATAATCGCAAGCATCGTAAAGTCCGTGATGCAGATCTACGCGGCGATCACCATCGGCCATCAGGCGGCGAAGCACACGACACTGGCTTCGATAGGAGCATACATACTCATCCTCATATTTGAGGGGACGATCGGCAGGATCCTAGTGCCGCTGATCTTCAGGACAAATACACATGTGAACGAGTTCGCGGCAGTCGCGCATGTATTCGTACCGGCGCTGCTCCTGACGATATTCTTCTCGGCAGTATACTTCTTCGTATGCAAATACCTGATGGAGAACAGGCTGAACCTCGCGTAAACAAAAACGGAACGGAGCTGCCCGCCTTTTACGGCATTCCTCGAAGGATGCAAATAGTGGTATAATCTGCATGTAAATAAACAGCGGGCCGGAAGGGACGGCATGCGGAAAGGCGGGCAGACATGGACGACAAGATCAGAGAATTAAAGAAGATACTCGACGAAAGCAACAACATTGTGTTCTTTGGCGGGGCGGGAGTGTCCACGGAAAGCGGCATCCCGGATTTCAGAAGCGCCAACGGAATATATAACCAGGACCTCGGCCGCACGGTCTCGCCTGAAGAGATGATAAGCCACACCTTCTATATGCACCATCCGGAGGACTTCTTCGAATTCTATAAGGACAAGCTCATATACGAGAACGCCGAGCCTAACAACTGCCACAAGGCGCTTGCCGAACTCGAGAAGCAGGGCAAGGTCAAGGCGGTAGTCACGCAGAACATCGACGGTCTGCACCAGAAGGCGGGCAGCAAGGTGGTCTGGGAGCTGCACGGATCCACACTCAGGAATTACTGCGAGAAGTGTCACACGTACTACGGCCTCGACAAGGTGCTCGAGTCAAAGGGTGTACCGGTCTGCGACAAGTGCGGAGGCAGGGTTAAGCCTGATGTGGTGCTGTATGAGGAGGGGCTCGACAGCGATGTCATCGACGGAGCAGTCAGAGCCATCTCGAATGCAGACACTCTCATAGTCGGCGGAACGACACTGATCGTGTACCCGGCAGCGGGACTTATCCACTACTTCCACGGCAAGAAGCTCGTGCTGGTAAACATGAGCGCAACGAGCGCAGACAGCAGCGCAGACCTGGTGATCCACGAGCCGATAGGCGAAGTCTTCGCCCAGGTGATGGGGTGGAAATAGAGCCCCATAAACCCCGCAAAATCCACAACCTGTTGATACCAAAACCACCAAACAGCCAACCGGCTGTTTTTTTGACCGATTGTTAACTGCGCATGCCCGAAAAACCGCAGAAAATCAACGAATATTAAGGCTCAGTTATGACAGTAAAACTTGCCTGAAATCATAATATACAGTAGAATAAATTGTCTAATTATGAGAATGGGTGGATTAGACCCTTTTATCAAATATTCGTACTTGCTGCAAAAGCATGCAAGCGGAGGTAAATACTATGAAGCATATCAAGAACAAAGCACTGAAGAGATTCCTGGCCTTTGTGCTCTCGGCGGCTATGATAGTCACATACATGCCGACGAGCATGATCGCGTATGCTGTCGATGGGACAGACACGCAGGTCAAGCAGCAGGAAGAACAGCAGGAAGCTGTTAAAGAGCAGCCACAAGAGGAAACTGTGGTAGAAGAACCTGCAGCAGAGGAATCCGCTCCGGAGGACGTTTCTGAGCCTGAGACGGAGGATACGACTGAGGCAAGCGAGCCTGCTCCTGAAGAAGCAGAAGAAGCAGCTCCGGTCGAAGAAGGGACTCCTGAGAAGGAAGACGACGGTCTTAATAAGGAGAAGATGACATTCGCTCAGGATGGAGTCAACTCCGTTAATGTTAAGGTGGTCGCAGAACCAGGCACTTTCCCGGAAGGAACCAAGATGAAGGTCACTTCCGTGAAGAAATCGGATGTCAAGGATGCCGTTGAAGGCGCCATGGGTGGAGAAGTCAGCGACTTCAGAGCTGTTGATATTACTTTCTATACGGATAAAGAGCGTGACATCCAGCCTAAAAAGGATGTAAAAGTCTTGCTGACCACAAGCGCGTTCAAGTCAGATGAAGATCTGGCAGTTGTTCACGTGGAAGACCCTGATCAAAACAAGGCAGAGGTCATGGATCTGACAAAGGCAACAGATAAGGCAGCCCTCTTCAGCACAGACGGCTTCTCGATATATGCAATCGTATCTTCCGGAGAAGATGCCCGTGTTAAGGTAGTCTTTAAGGGATTGAACGATGCTGAGATCGATACCATGTATGTCAAAGAAAAAGATGACA
>JAFUGO010000169.1 GCA_017469325.1 Mogibacterium sp.
CCTGCCTTTGTATTGGAAAAGGAACACTTTTGCACTGTTATGTTTTTGGCAATTCTTTTTTTTTCAAATTTATGTTATATAATATGTAGGCTGTAAAAGCAGCGCGTATTTTTGTTGTGTAAAAAGTTGCGCGCGATGGTTAGAACTGACACGCACGCGGCAGCTCGCAAAAGACCCCGCTGCAGCAATAAATAGTAGTTAATGTAAGGTATTATGTGAAAGGAGTTTCTAAAGGGATGAGCCAAAGGAAACATTTGCCAAGCATCCATGTACCGCATCATAAAAATACGGCAGCATTTGAGACCGTAACGATGCCGGTGCCGGATGAAGTAAGCATCAGCATGTCCCAGAACATCGGCGCTCCTTGTCAGCCTCTCGTAGAGAAGGGTGACTATGTTAAGGTAGGACAGAGGATCGGCGACGTCGACGCCTTTGTCAGCGCACCTATCTTTTCAAGCGTCAGCGGAACTGTCAAATCCATAGACAAGGTCCGCGGTTCGATGGGCGGCTTTGAGACTCACATAGTAATCGAGACAGACAAAAAGCAGGAGGTCAGCGAAGACATCAAGATCCCTGAGATCAACAGCTTTGAGGATTTCGTCAAAGCTGCCAGGGACAGCGGTATGGTAGGTCTGGGCGGAGCGTCCTTCCCTACACACGTCAAGCTGAATCCTAAGAATCTCGATGAGTGTGAGTATCTTGTAGTGAACGCAGCAGAGTGCGAACCGTTCATTACGACAGACAACAGAGAGATGGTAGAAAACGGTCAGGACGTTCTTGACGGCATGAAGCTGATCATGAAATGGCTTGATCTTAAGAAGGGCTTCATCGGTGTCGAGACCAACAAGCCTGATGCTATCGCAAATCTCAACAGACTGATCGAGCAGAACGAGATCAAGGACATCGAGATCGTACCGCTGCCGTCCAGCTATCCGAAGGGAGCTGAGCGTGTTCTCATTTATGAGACAGTCGGCAAGGTAATGAACGCCGGAGTTCTCCCGGCACAGCTCGGAGTCATTCTCGATAACGTATCGACTGTCGGTGTTATGGCCGAGTACTTCAAGACGGGTATGCCTATCGTAAGAAGAAGAGTCACGGTCGACGGCGACGCTGTTGCTGAGCCTAAGAACGTGTACGTACCGATCGGCACAAGGATCGCAGACGTAGTTGAATTCTGCGGCGGCTACAAGAAGGAGCCTCGCAAGATCATCATGGGCGGACCTATGATGGGCCGTGCTACAAAGTCTGACGAATCGCCTACAATGAAGAACACATCGTCCATCCTCTGCTTCGGCAAGGAAATGGCCGAGGTCAAAGAAGAGACGGCATGTCTCAACTGCCAGCGCTGCCACACAGCCTGCCCGTTCGGACTCATGCCTAGCATCTTCGCCGATGCGTATGCAGAAAAGGACGTTGATAAGCTCAACAGATTCAACGTTATGCAGTGCATGGAGTGCGGCAGCTGCTCGTACACATGCCCGGCAAGACGTCCGCTGAGCCTTACCAACAAGCTCGCTAAGATGATGGTAAAGGAGGCATCAAAATAATGGCTAACAAGTTTCGTGAAAATTTGATAGTATCCTCCGCACCACACATCGTAACGGAATCGGATACAACCAGGCTGATGGGATCGGTGCTTCTGGCACTCGCTCCTGCATGGATCGCCAGCATCTATATCTTCGGGCTCAGAGCTCTTGTGCTGTCGGTCGTATGCGTCGCAGCCAGCGTACTCTTCGAGTACCTTTATAACGTTATAACTCACAAAAAGCAGACAGTCGGAGACCTTTCCGCTGCTCTCACGGGACTGCTGATCGCGTTCAACGTACCGGCAAACTTCCCGTTCTGGCAGGCTGTCGTCGGATGTCTTTTCGCTATCGTAGTCGTTAAGCAGCTCTTCGGCGGACTCGGAAAGAACTTCTCGAACCCGGCTATCACGGCCCGTATCTTCCTCTTCATCTCGTTCTCAGGCGCTATGTCGACATGGCCTGTGACAAGACTCGCGGGAGCTACAGACGCCACAACAGGCCCTACTCCTCTCGCTCTTTACGCAGAGGGAAGCAAGGATCAGATCCCTGATCTCTTCCACATGTTCCTGGGATTCCACGGCGGTTCGACCGGTGAGGTCTGCGCACTTGCGCTCCTGATCGGAGGCATCTACCTGATCGTACGCAAGGTCATCAGCCCGATCATCCC
>JAFUGO010000170.1 GCA_017469325.1 Mogibacterium sp.
ATGGTCATATTCTTCATAACACAGATGATCGCGCAGTTCATCGGAGGCGCTACTCTGTTACAGACCGTAACGGGTCTTCCGTACTGGGCAGGACTTCTTCTGTTCGGAGCAGTAGTAATAATCTATACATCGGTAGGCGGTTTCAAAGCCGTCGTTACCACAGATACCATCCAGGGCATCGTCATGACATGCGGCACGTTCCTGCTTCTGTTCTTCGTTATCAGACAGGGCGGCGGCATGGAAAACATCATCAGCTCTCTTGATGCAGGCAATCCCGGCTGGGATCTCATGGGCAAAGGAGAATACGGCACTGAGATCGCCGCTCTCAGACCGGGAGCTCTCATATCTTTCTGGGTGCTCGTAGGTATAGCTGTTCTGGGACTTCCGCAGACAGCAGTAAGATGCATGGGATTCAAGGACACTCGATCCATGCACAAAGCGATGATCTACGGTACTGTCGTCATCGGCATTCTTATGATAGGAATGCATCTGGCAGGAACCCTGGCTTATCCGCTTCTGCCTGAAGGCGGACTCGAAAGCACCGATATGGTCATCCCTTACGTGGTAATGCAGTACATGCCGGCATGGGCAGCGGGATTCTTCCTCGCGGCGCCTCTTGCGGCTGTAATGTCTACGATCGACTCGCTGCTTATACTCGCTTCGGCAACTATCATAAAGGACCTCTATGTCCACTACATCAAGAAGGTGCCGTTTGATCCTGAAGAAGCTGCAAAGCCTGAATACGGCAGCGCATATGAAAAGGTCCCTCAGTACAGCTTTGCACTTACAGCAGGTATCGGTATAGTCGCGTGCCTTCTTGCTCTCAATCCGCCTGATGTAATCGTATGGATCAACCTGTTTGCATTCGGCGGCCTTGAAGCCACGTTCTTCTGGCCTATTATCGGAGGCCTGTACTGGAAGAAGGGCAACAGCAAGGCATGCCTGGCATCCGTCATCTGCGGCCTTGCAACATTCATCTTCTTCAACAGAGTGAAGATACTGCCGCTCGGAATACACGAGATCATAGTCGGACTTATTGTCAGCGGAATCGTATATTTTGCTGTCGGAGCTATGAGCAAAGAGGAGCCTGATGCCGAAATGCTTAAAAAATGCTTCTGATTGTGATATCATGATAAAAAGCATTTTATCGGTAAACATCAGGGGGCAAATATGAGTTTGCGAAAAATCGGCATAAATGAGATCGACGGTTTCAGACTTGGAAATGCTGAGAACAGTGAAAAAGGTACCGGCTGCACAGTCATCATATGCGAAGAAGGCGCCGTCGGCGGAGTAGACGTCAGGGGAGGAGGTCCCGCAACAAGGGAGACCGATCTTCTGAGGAGCGAAAACACCGTCAGCGCTGTAAACGCCGTAGTCCTGAGCGGAGGATCCGCTTTCGGACTTGAGGCAGCTTCGGGTGTAATGAGAGAACTCTCAGACAGAGGGGTCGGATTCGACGTAGGCGGCATTACAGTGCCTATTGTATGCGGCGCGTCGCTGTTTGACCTGGCTGTCGGTGATCCGAAAGCGTTCCCTGATGTAGGCATGGGTATCGAAGCTACCAGAAACGCTTATGCGGACGCTTTCGTCCACGGCAATCACGGAGCCGGGACCGGAGCGACAGTAGGTAAATATCTGGGACACGACAGAGCTATGAAGTCGGGTCTTGGAACCTTTGCCTGCGGAGACGATTTCGTAAAAGTCGGCGCTGTGGTCGCTGTAAACGCGATCGGCGATGTGTATAACGGCCCGGGAAACATAATCGCGGGACTCAGATCCGAAGACGGTGAGTCTATCTACGGCACGATCAAGACCCTCAAGGGAATGGTCCACGAGAACGCAGGACTCGTCGATGACAGCACGACGTTCATCAGCAGGGAGGAGATCGAAAAAGCACTCCGCGGCGCGGAAGAACCTTCTGCACCGGTCGCTGAGCCTGAAGTCAAAGAAGAAGTCCTCGAGCCTGCAGCTGAACAGCCTGCAGAAGCTGTTGAGGAGATCGTTCCTACAGCAGAAGAAGTCGTTACGGAGCCTGAAGAACCTGTTGCTGTAGATACTGACGAAGCAGAAGCCGAAGTGCAGGAAGCTCCGGCTGCAGAGGAAGAACCTGCTGCGCCTGTCGCTGAATCTGAGCCTGAAGAAAAAGCTCCGGAACTTACACGCGAGGAGATGGGCTACAATGTAGTCTTCAACACTACGATCGGTTGTCTCATAAC
>JAFUGO010000171.1 GCA_017469325.1 Mogibacterium sp.
ACTCACAAGAGTCAGGGATGAGGTCATCAGATGTGACGACATAGGGATCGCGCCGGGCAGACCTTACGTAAAGATCGGTATGGAACTTTTCTATGCCGAAGGACCGGCTATCATCAAAAAGCTTAAGGAAAGAGGCCACAAGGTCTTCCTTGACCTCAAGCTTCACGACATCCCTAACACCGTCAAAAAGGCCATGATGGTCCTCGGAGAGTACGGCGTCGATATGGTAAATGTCCATGCCGGCGGAGGAGTGGCAATGATGAAGGCCGCGAAAGAGGGCCTCATGCTCGGAGCCGCTAGGTATGCCGACAAGCCTAAACTGATCGCGGTAACACAGCTCACATCGACCGATGAGGCTGCACTCCACGGAGAGCTTCTCATCGATAAGCCGATGGACGAGGTAGTAAGGCAGTATGCTCTCAACGCAAAGGCGGCAGGCCTCGACGGCGTCGTCTGCTCGGCATTTGAGGCTGCAGATATACATCGCGCATGCGGTGAGGATTTCCTGACCATAACGCCGGGAATCAGATTCGAAAACAGCGCGGCAGATGACCAGAGGAGAGTAATGACTCCTGCAAAGGCTAAGGAAGCCGGCTCCGATTTCATCGTTGTCGGAAGACCGATAACCGCTGCCGAGAAGCCGATAGAAGCTTATGAAAGATGCAAAGAGGAATTTCTGTAGAGGTATAAAGACAATATGAGCAGAGAAAAAGAGATAAAAAAACTGATCGCGGAGGATCTTCTGAGGATCAAAGCGGTATTCCTGAGACCGGAAGAGCCGTTTACATGGGCAAGCGGCATCAAAAGCCCTATCTACTGTGACAACAGACTGACCCTGACTGCTCCGGATGTAAGGACAGACGTAGAAGAATCGCTCGCATATACGATAAAAGAGATATTTCCTGAGGTGGAAGTCCTCATGGGAACAGCCACGGCAGGCATCGCACACGCTGCGATAACGGCCCATCTTATGGGCCTTCCTATGGGCTATGTAAGATCGGGCGCCAAGGATCACGGCAGAGGCAACCAGATTGAAGGCCGTCTCGAGCCGGGCCAGAAGGTAGTCGTGGTAGAGGATCTCATCTCGACCGGCGGCAGCTGCATAGAGACTGTCAATGTATTGAGAAATGCCGGAGCCGAGGTCCTCGGAGTCATTTCCATAATGACCTACGGAATGAAGAAGGGCATAGACCGCATGGCGGAAGCCGGGATAGAGTGGGTGTCGCTCACCAACTTCGATGAGGTCATCGCAGCCGCGGCAGAGAACGGCTATATCCCTGAGACGGATATCCCGAGGCTGAAAGCTTTCAGAGACGACCCGTCCGATGAAAGCTGGATAGGTAAATAGGAACCATGCTGGCAGTGATCCTGGGTCTGGTGGCCGGAGCTGCTTCAACGGTCCAGGCCAGTATCAACACAGAAGCACGCAAGGTATTCAGATCCCCGTTTATAACTGCGGGGATCAATTTTACAGTGGCGTGGATAACCCTGGCGCTGTTCATCATAATAACGGAGCACAGCTTCCGTATACCGCTCGCGGCCGCCGCTGAATATCCGGTATGGATATGGTTCGGCGGAGTCTGCGCGATATTCATAGTGTCGCTCAACATATTCTGCCTGCCGCACCTCGGAGCAGCCGGCAACGTTATGATAATCAACTTCGGACAGATAATGACGGGGCTGGTCATAGACCATTTCGCCCTGTTCGGATCCGAAGAAGCGAGGATGTCGGCCGCGAGATTCATAGGAGCCATACTTGTAATAGCAGGCATGATACTCGTAACAAAGGAGCCCGGAAGCGGAGAGGAGAGCAGAGGCGTACCAGTCTTTTACGCAGTGCTCGCATTCATATGCGGAATAGCGTGCTCCGTGCAGATCGCCGTCAACGGTACACTCAGGACCGTTATACAGTCAGTCGCCAAGACGACCATCATTTCCATGTCGGTCGCGATCCTTTCAACTACGGTCGTTATAGCTGCGATTCTTTTGTTCAGGGGCAAAAAAGGCCTGTTTGATGAGCCGGATGAAAGCGGGCAAAAAGCAGACTTTAAGCTCTGGATGATCACCGGAGGACTCTTCGCGCTTACCGTAGTCAGCGGAAACGCGGCAGCCGCTCCGGTCATAGGCACCGGCCTCGCCACCATAATGAACCTCATAGGCATGATGGGCGGCGGTCTGGTGATAGACGCTGCCGGATTCCTCGGGATCGAAAAGAAACCGGTAACTGTCAGAAAGATAGTCGGCATGCTTCTGATGCTGGCCGGTACGGTCCTTATCTCGTTCTTCTAGAAGGGGTGAAGATATGAATAAGATAGGCATAGCGAGCCTTCAGCTGAAGGTATATGACGACAAATATGAATGCATAGAAAAGCTGGCGGAGCTCATCGCTTCGGGAGCCGCGGACGGAGCAGACATAATAAGCCTTCCGGAGATGTGGAGCTGCGTATACAGGACGGACCATTTCCCGGTGAACGCCGAGCCGGAGCAGGGCGATACATGGCTGGCGATGTCCACCATAGCCCGCAAGAACCATAAGTATCTGGTCGGCGGATCCATCCCGGAGCTCGGAGAGGACGGCAATGTTTATAACACATGCTACGTGTTCGACCGCGAGGGCAAGCAGATAGGCAAACACCGCAAGGTGCACCTCTTTGACATCTACGCTCACGGCGAGCAGGTCTTCAGGGAGTCAGATACACTCACCGGAGGCGGGTACTTCAATACATTCGAGACGGAATGGGGAAAGATGGCAGTCAACATCTGCTTTGACATAAGGTTCCCTGAAAGCGCGCGCATACCGGCTCTGGACGGAGCGAAGGTCATATTCAATCCGGCGTCGTTCAACATGACGACAGGTCCCGCGCACTGGGAGATCGCCTTCAGGCAGAGAGCGATTGAGAACCAGATCTACATGGTCGGAACGGCAGCCGCTTATTCGCCTGAACACGGCTATGAGGCTTACGGCCATTCCATAATCTGCGACCCGTGGGGCAGGGTGCTGTTCCAGATGGACCGCGGAGAAGATCATAATGTCACGGAGATAGACCTCGACTACATAGATGAAGTCAGAAAGAAACTGCCTCTGCTTTCTGCAAGGCGCACGGATATATACGATCTCAGTGTAAAAACACGCTAAATTGTCAATCTTAAAGTACATATATTGCAAATGCTGTATGCATTGAGTTACAATAAGCCTTCAGAAAAGGGGGAGAATACTATGGCAAGCAACAAATCGGGAATCAAAAATACTACTGCAAAAGCAGACCTTGATTTAGGCAAAGCCCTGCTGAGCATAGTTGCGGCGGGAGTCGCGGGCGGCGCGGTCCTGATAGGCGCGGCAAAGGCGCTCGGAGAGACCCTGCTCGAACTCCAGAACAAAGAAAGCAAAAAACTCGAAGCTCAGCGTGAGGCCGATAAAGAAGAGGTCAGACGCATAACAGAAAATGAATATTAGAAAAGGAGAACGGTAAATCATGGAACAATTATTATCATATGCAGAAGAAAACGGTTCCAGCGGTTCCGGAATGTCGACAGTATGGTTTGTGATCGGAGCTCTCGGACTGTGGAAGATGTTTGAAAAGGCCGGAGTCGAAGGCTGGGCCGGACTCATTCCTCTGTACAGAGACTACAAGCTCTGCGATAAGGTAATGGGTGACCCTTGGTACTGGCTGAGGACTCTGTGGGCACTGGTACCTATCATCGGCTGGGTCCTGGCTATTTACTATGAGTATCAGATCTGCAAGGCAACTGCGCAGGCTTACGGAAAGCCTGAAAGCTGGTCATGGGGATACCTCTTCCTGGGCCCTGTATTCTGGCTGATCACAGGTTTTGACCAGTCTCAGTATTACGGACCTTTCGGCAGGGGAGACCACCGCACAGGCGAGGCACGCCAGGCAAAGACAGTCAATTTTGACGTAGTAGAGCCTGCACCTGTTGAGGAAGAGCCTGTTGTTGAAGCTTACAACGAGCCTGTAGTAGAGGCTTACAGCGAGCCTGTCGTCGAGCCGGTCAAAGAGAGCGAAGAAGTTGAGTTCGACTTCGTTCAGGACGATCTGACAGAATAGACGCATACAATCGAATAAAGGCAAATCAAAAGATCCGCGCGTGCGGATCTTTTTGTGTGATCATTTACTGCTTTTCTCTGAGCTTTCTGAGGACATCCTCGAATACCTGAGGCAGATCCGAATGGAACTCAAGGTATTCTCCGGTAGAAGGGTGGATGAACCCCAGAGTACCCGCATGCAGAAGCTGCCCGCGGACTTCGATGCCTTCCGTTTTGAAGGACTGCCTGCGCGGTCCGTACAGCTCATCTCCGACGAGCGGATGATGCATATATGCCATATGGACCCTTATCTGATGGGTGCGGCCTGTTTCGAGTATCGCCCTGACAAGGGTGTATTTGCCGAATCTCTCCAGCACCTTTATATGCGTGACCGCGTTCCTGGCGGCAGCGCCGTTCACGGCATTGCGCATGCGGTTACGCTCATCGCGTCCTATAGGAGCGTCTATCGTCAGCTCATCTTCTTTCAGATTGTCATATACCAGAGCCGTGTACTGGCGCGTCACTGAGTGCTCCTTCAGCTGTGCCGCCAGAGACTCATGCGCCTTGTCGTTCTTGGCTATCATGAGGAGCCCGCTCGTGTCCTTGTCTATTCGGTGCACTATGCCGGGACGTATGACTCCGTTTATCGAGGAGAGGGAATCTCCCATGTGATACATTATTGCGTTTACAAGGGTGCCGTTCGCGTTGCCCGGACCCGGGTGCACGACCATGCCGCGCGGCTTGTTGATCACAGCCACGTCATCGTCCTCGTAGACTATCTCAAGAGGAATGTTCTCTGCCTCTATGCTGAGAGGCTCGGGCTCGGGGATCTCGATCGTGACCGTATCACCGCTGCTGACGGAATGCTTCTTTGAAGTGACCGCTGCGCCGTTTACTTTGACGCTTCCTTTTTCGATCAGCTTCACCGCGTAACTGCGTGAAAGCTCATCGGTGTTGCAGCCGATGAAGGCATCCAGACGCGAGCCTGATTCTTCGGGCGGGACCGTTACTGTCAGTATGTATTCAGACATCCGTCCCTCCTTTGTTTTCCTCGTCTTTGAACATGTAGATCAGAGACGCCATGGCGATAAAGCATCCGCATGTGACGAATATATCCGCGACATTGAACACCGCAAAGCTCCAGCATGAGATCATATCGGTCACATAGCCGAGAGAGAGGCGGTCTATCATGTTGGATACTCCTCCCGCCGCGACAAAGGTGAACAGGAGAGGTATGAGTTTCTGCCCTGAAGATGCCTCTTTGACTATGAAGATCACGCAGGCGATTATGAGCGCCGATGTGAGGAATACCGTTATGAAGCGGTTGCCCTCAAACATGCTGAAAGCGGTCCCTGTATTCTGCACATAATAAATGCTGAACCAGTTTCCCAGGATGGGGATCCTGTCGCCCGGCTGCATATTGGCGCGCACCAGATATTTAGTAAGCTGATCGAGCGCGATCACTGCCGCGGCGATCAGAAGGTAATACGTCTTTTTCATAACGAAATAATAATACTATTGAATCAGTCTGTTCTCAACGGCTTTCTTGTTTCACCTTTGGTATTTGTTGTCTGTTCAGATCAACTTGGTTAGTCTATAATAACTAACAGGAATGGATAAAATGAGTATGGATATGACAAAGAAACCGGTCTTGTAAAAGGGGACATTTGATTGATGAAGAAAATTCGAATAATAGTTATAACTCTACTAATAATAGGAATTGTCGCTGGGGGATTTGTCTGGGAAACAGAGGAAGTCCGGCGATTTGCAGGGGATTATGTTGCAGTTGATGCACAGGATTCGGCATATGAATTGATCTTATCCAAGATAGGTCGCATTAAAGTGGTGGATGTCGGTGCCGGAAATCCCGCTATAGAAGGCTGGATATACAGAACTCCTTCTTCTGCTGAATATAGCAGGTATTACCTGAAAACCGGAGGAGAAACAGATGGAGTCTTCCTTGGCCTGGAGGAGAATAACGGAAAAGCAACTGTGTGGCTGTCATTATTAGGTCGGGCTATTGCTGATGATGAAGAGCCAACACCGTTCAGAGTTATAACAATAGAAACCAAAACGGATCATATGCAGTTCAACGAAAAAGGCTTTGAATGATTGCCTAAGGGTGATCCTACTTCCAAATCAATGTATCTAAGAATACCTATGGTCCAGGAAACGTTTCATATTTGTAACACCTCGCGCTTGCAAAGCGCAGTAATGAAGAAAAGTGACAAATTGGGCAAAAATCTTCATTGGGCGATTGCCGCAATATTATTTTCGTGGTACAATCCTATTGAAGAAATGTGACAATAATGGCAAATTTCTTCAATAGGAGGGGCGCAATGAAAGAGATAAACAGAGACATATACTTAAATAAGCTGATCTCAAAGCGTGGAAATGGACTGATAAAAATAATTACCGGAATCAGAAGATCAGGGAAATCGTACCTGCTTGACCCGATCTTCAAAGAATTCCTGATAGATGATGGTGTGCCGGAAGATCACATTATCAAAGTAGAATTGGACAGAGTGATCAACAAGAAGTATTATCACGACCCGGAGGCGTTTGACGCATATATCCATTCATTTATCAGGGATGATAACACATATTACATTCTGCTAGATGAAATACAGCTTATAGATGATTTCGAACTTGTTCTGAGCGGTCTCCTCTATGAGAAAAACCTGGATATCTATGTTACTGGAAGCAACTCGAAATTCCTATCCTCTGATATCATTACAGAATTTCGGGGACGGGGTGATCAGATCAGACTATACCCTTTGTCGTTTTCAGAGTTCTGCGCTGCTTCTGACATGGACAAATACGATTGCTGGAGAGAATATCTGACTTACGGAGGTCTCCCGCAGATCCATTCGTTGAATACTGACAGTGAGAAGGCGGCTTATCTTAAGGAACTGTTTGATCAAACATATTTCAAGGACATTATTGAAAGAAATAATATCAAGCGGAAGGACGTCCTCGACTCAATAGTGAATATACTCGCTTCATCAGTGGGTTCTCTCACTAATACTCAAAAAATATATGATACTTTTAAAAGCAAAGGGGAAAAAGAGTTATCGATCAATACTGTCAATTCATATTTGATATATCTTGAGGATGCTTTTATTGTTGAGAAAGCATTGCGTTATGATGTCAAAGGGAGAAAATACATAGGCACTCCACTGAAGTACTATTTTTCAGATCTGGGATTGAGAAATGCAAGGCTGAATTTCAGGCAGCAGGAAGAAACACATCTTATGGAAAATGCCATCTATAATGAACTCCTTGTAAGGGACTTCAATGTGGATGTCGGCGTTGTCGAGATAAGAAAAGACGGGAAACGCAAACAGACAGAGGTCGACTTTGTCTGCAACAGCGGAAGTAACAGATACTACATACAATCTGCTTTTCATATGGATTCATCAGAAAAGACTGAGCAGGAGAGCAGATCGTTGAACCATATCGACGATAATTTCAAAAAAATAATTGTTGTCAAAGATAATATTAAGCCATGGTATACAGAAGACGGTATCCTGGTTATAGGGCTGTTGGATTTCTTACTTGATGAGCATAGTATAGAGCAATAATCGTACAGCGTATTTGAATTGCTCTAAGTTACCAGATACAATACAGCATATATTCGTTGCACAAGATTAACTAACAAGAACAAAGTCCGCCACCGTTTGGAGATGCGGACTTCCGTCCCTGAAGCTTGAATTCGGCATTTAGGACGGAAGTTTCAATAAGAAAAGAGAAATCATAGGATTACAAAAGCGGATATCTTTCGATATCCGCTTCGATGGTGGTCTGTGGGGGGCTCGAACCCTCGACATCATGGTTGTGACCCATGCGCTCTCCCAGCTGAGCTAACAGACCGTATATAGCCGGCGTTTTCCGCGCACGACTATTGTACTCCTTTTCATATCGGATTTCACTACTTATTTTCAGAGGCAGAAGGCTGCTTCCCGCTGCCTGAAGCGCCGTTCTGCGGGAGCTTCGGCGTCACATAGACGGTCTGATTGTGAGTGAAAATGACCATTCCCGGTTTGGCTCCGTTCGGCTTCTTTACATACCTTACCGGCACGTAGTCGACAGGCACGTTGTCGCTGCCCGATGCCTTGCTGTGATAAGCGGCTATAGAAGCTGCCTCATAGATCAGCTCTGCTGAAAGATCGTTCGCGTTGCGTCCGTCCTCGAGCCTTACTATAACATGCGAGCCCGGTATATCCTTGGTGTGCATCCATACGTCCGTCTTGGACGCGAACTTCATGGTCAGCCAGTCGTTCTCTATGTTGTTGCGGCCCACAAGCACAGGCGTGCCGTCGCTCAAAGTATACCTGAGAGGCTCCGGCCTGCGGTTTTTATTCTTGCGCATGGATGCCTTCTGGCGCCTTCTGACATATCCGGTCTGCTCAAGCTCGTCCCTGATGGAGTCGAGCAGGGGAACGCTGTCGGCGGACTCGATGTTTTGGACGACCGATTCGAGATATGCGATATCCCTGTCATTGTCCTCGAGCTGGGCCTGCTTCTCGTGTATCGCGGTCCTGGCCTTGGAATACTTCTTGAAGTACTTCTGGGCGTTGGCGGATGCGGATATCTTCTCATCGAGAGGTATGTCTATATCTTTCCCGTCATAGTAGTTGACCACGGTAACCTTGCGCGCACCCGGCTTTATCATGTGGATGTTCGCTGTAAGGAGCTCGCCGTAAAGCCTGTACTTATCCGAATTCTCGGCGTTTAGAAGATCCTCCGACAGCTTTTTCTTCTTGAGCAGCGCCTTGCTTAAGGATGCCTGCACCGACTTGAGAAGAGGCATGGCCTTCTGACGCACCAGATTGGATGCGTCGCGGTTCGTGTAGTAGAAGTCGATGCATTCCGAAAGCGTATCGAAGAAGCGGACTTCAAGGCCGTCATATTCGGAGAGATCCGTTATGTGGAATTCACGCGGAGTCCCTTCATCATCGATGTATGCGCGGGCTCTCGCGCTTCCGTCATCCACTGACGCGACGATCTCGGTCAGCCTGCGCGCCGGATCGGCGGAGAGCAGGGTGGCATCAGGACCGTTCTCACAGTAGACCAGCATCTCGCGGCTGATGGCAGGGGAGATGCCGCTTATGCGCGCCATAAGAGCGCGGTCGTCGTTCGGAAGTCCCAGACCTGCGGGCACTTCGGTGAACGGGATCTTGTCCTGCGCCGGCGGGTACTGATAGACGACACCCGGCAGCAGCTGTCTGTATCTGTTCACGTCTATGGAGATGCGCTTGATCGAATCTATGATCTTTCCGCTCTCTATGTCAACCAGCACAATGTTGCTGTGTTTTGACATGATCTCAACGATCAGTCTGCGGCAGACGGAGAAGCCGAGCTCGTTCTGCGCCTCTATATCTATCTCGATTATCCTCTCGGCATCCTTCTGACGTATATCCGTGATGCGGCCTCCCTGCAGATGCTTTCTGAGAAGCATGCAGAAGGTAGGAGGTTGGTCGGGGTTCGTATAGCTGCCGGTGGTAAGGCATACTCTGGCTGATCTGCTGTTGCAGGAAATAAAAAGGCGCACATTGCCACGCGAAGTGTGAATGTGCACCAAAAGATCTTCGGGACCCGGCTGATAGACCTTCTCGATCTTGCCGAGCACGATGCTCTCTTTTAATTCTTTTGCGACAGCGTATGTAATGATTCCATCGTAGGCCATTGTCTATCTTTTTGCTTTGCTTCTTTCGTGTCTGCCCTTGATACCGTTGATAGGGGTCAGCTCAAGGTAATCTTTGAGCGGAGCGTCGTTCATGCACAGCTCGATTATCTTTCTGCCCAGCGGATCGAGCTCAGGTACCAGGAACTGCTTGAGCTCAGACTTGAAGAAGTCGGTGAGGATCTTAGCACATTCGTCGTAGCCGTCCTCGCCGAGTCTCGACTGGAGCTCAGGCCTCAGGAAGTTGAGTCTGATGAACTGGCTGTCTATCTTCATCTCGTCGAGCGAGTATCCGAAGAGAGGGCAGCGCGCCTCAACAAGGTGCTTTGCCATTACCGTTCCGGTCCTGCGGGCAAGGTATTCTCTTGTGATCCACTCAGACTTGAAGCCGATCTCATAAACGCCTATGTGCTGGTTAGGGATCAGTATGTTGAGTGTATTCGGAGTGTTCACTATCTGGTGCAGCAGCATGTTGGCCTGCGTTACTTTTTCGCCTGTAGCGAAAGGCCAGTAGGAACCGACGCCCTCAGCCGAAAGACCGCTTCCGGGCGAACTGTCTGCGATCGACGGATTCTTGAATCCGCGAGGCGAGACGAGTCTCCACAGCCACGCGAGAGCAGGCGGAACGATCTGGACGAATCCCATGATCCCGTAGTTAGGGTTTTCTCTGCTGCTTGGCGGCATCCTTACGCCGAACGAGCGGATGTCTACCTCGAGAGGTTCGTCTCCCGGGATGATGTCATCGATCATTTTGCGAGGGATTATGACACGCGGATTGCTGCACGGCTTGCCGTTTGCTTCCATCGTGTGCTCCCAGATGAGGCATGTAGCGCCCGGCGTACCGTCGATGTTGAAGAACTCGAGCGGCTCGTCAGGATGTATGCTGATTCTCTCGTATAGAGGAATGTTTCCGTAATAATTGTCGCCGTCCACCCTGAGGAACCAGCCGTTCTCGGCATCGGTAATTACCAGCTTGCCGGAATCGTCCTGCATGTCGGTGTGCGCCATGACCATATCGTCTGCGATAGGGTTGATGGAGCAGGTGTCGCCCAGGTTGAGGAAGAATTCCTCGCCTGTGATCGTATGCCTTGCGAGCAGTACGCGGTTGTCAGCCTCACGGCGGATCTCTTCGAGCATCTCACTCTTGCCGCCGCCGGATGCGCCCTCGTGCATGAATACGATCTCGTTCTCATACGGCGTCTCGAGAAGGGCAGCCGATGCGTGGTTGGTGATCCAGCCTTCGTGCTCGCCGATATCGAGCAGGATGGAGAACACGCCTTTCTTGGCTGACGGTCCCGGATAGAGATTGTATGAGAATACCTCGTGGAGCTTCTCTGTGCGGCAGTGTACGACTGCCTGCTTGCCTCCGAAGTGTGTATGTCTGAACGGCGGAGCCACGTAG
>JAFUGO010000172.1 GCA_017469325.1 Mogibacterium sp.
AAGCTGATGATACCGTCGATAGCGTATTTGAACAGTCCCCAGAAACTCCACTTTGTCTCGCCGGCAACTCTCTCCACATTCTCGAACGGCAGCCAGTAGGTCCGGAATCCGACCCAGCCGTAGATACCTTTAGAGAAGCGGTTGTACTCGCCCATGGCGAGTATGGCGTCGACCATATCTCTCTTCATAAGTCTGAAGTCGCGCGCACCGTCAACGATGTCAGCATCGGAGTGACGGTTGATCAGCTTGTAGAACCTGCGCGCGAACCAGCTCCTTACAGGAGGCTCTCCCTTGCGGTCGACTCTTCTGGTTGCTACGCTGTCGTACTCGCCCGTTTCGAGTATCTCGAGCATCTTCGGCAGCAGTGAAGGAGGATCCTGAAGGTCGGCATCGAGAACCGCTACATAGTCTCCGTGGACATTGCAGAAACCGGCATACATCGCGGATTCCTTGCCGAAGTTGCGGGCGAAGGAGAGGTAAAAGACTCTGTCGTCCTTTGCAGCCAGCTCTTTAAGCACACCAAGGGTGTTATCTTTGCTGCCGTCATTCACAAAGATCATCTCGCAGTCCACATCCATAGTGGACAGGACGCGTGTAGCCTCTTCATAAAAGAGAGGCAGTGCCTGTTCTTCGTTATAGCACGGTATGATTAGTGATATCAGGCTCATTCGATCTTCTCCTTTGATCTGTATTGTTCGGTTCCCGGCTCACCGGGATCTTTTTCATTCTTTGCAGCTCCTGAATAGACAGTCTTGACTACATATTGCGGAGCGCTGCCCATGCATAAGAACATCCTTCCCACATACTCGCCTATGAGGCCGAGGAACAGCAGTATCACTCCCGCGAAGAAGAATATCGCTACCATTGTGGAGGCATATCCGAGCTGCATGTTAGGATGCAGCAGTTTTCTTATAAGTACCCACAGAGCGCCCAGCAGTCCGCCGGCGGACAGAACAAAGCCTATGTGGCGGGCGATCCTCAGCGGAACAACGCTGAATCCTACTATATTGGACCACAGGTGTATGAGTTTGCTTAATGTATAGTTGGATGTCCCGTAAACTCTTTCATGGTGCTCGATCGGTACGCAAGAAATGTTCTGAGTAGTACGCAGAAAGAGTCCCTGCATGTATGAGTAAGGGTTTTTGTACTGGATCACGTAATCACGTACAAATTTTCTTATGACCCAGAAACTTGAGGTCTTCATATCCTTTGGTTTGCCGATGAGAACACGGACAGACCAGCTGTTGAAACGGCTTCCCAGATTTCTGAAACCGCTGTGCTTTTTGTCAGGGTAGTAGCCGTATACGATGTCATAACCCTTGTCGATCTCATCGAGAAGCACATGGAACTGCGACGGATGGGTCTGAAGGTCATCATCCATGGAGATGATGATGTCGCCCTCCGCGTAGTTGAGTGCCGCCATGATGGCGTTATGCTGACCCGCGTTCTGCGCGAGCTCGATAGCCTTCACATACGGATAGTCATCAGCAAGCGCTCTGAGCTCTCTTGCTGTCGCTCCGCCGTCAGGTGAATGGTCGTCAACAAGCACAAACTCGAACGGCGTTCTGCCGAGCCTATCCATCTCTGCTGCCGCCGTCTCGATTACCTCTCTTATGGAGCGTGATGAGTTGTAACAAGGGATAACGATA
>JAFUGO010000003.1 GCA_017469325.1 Mogibacterium sp.
AGGATCGCTCCGTCCATCTGAGCTGCTCCTGTGATCATGTTCTTTACATAGTCAGCGTGTCCCGGGCAGTCTACGTGTGCGTAGTGTCTGTTCGGTGTCTCATACTCTACGTGTGCTGTAGAGATTGTGATTCCTCTTTCTCTCTCTTCAGGAGCCTTGTCGATCTGATCGAATGCTACGTCTCCGCCGAGTCCGTACTTTCTGTTCAGTACGGATGTGATAGCTGCTGTAAGAGTTGTTTTACCGTGGTCAACGTGGCCGATTGTTCCGATGTTGATATGCGGTTTGGTTCTTTCGTATTTCTGCTTTGCCATTTTTAACTCCCTCTATAAAGTATAGAAAAAATATAATGTGTTATGGTTTGAATCTGCGTATTGATTTACGCGTATTACTTAATAATCTTGTCTGCCAAAGACTCTGGCAGCTTCTCGAAGTGATCGAACTGCATGGTGTAAACGCCTCTGCCCTGTGTCTTTGAGCGCAGGTCTGTCGCGTAGCCGAACATCTCCGACAGAGGAACGAATCCTCTGACTACGGCAGCGCCGTTGTCGATGTCCGAACCCTCGATGCGTCCGCGTCTCGAGCTGATGTCGCCGATGATGTCGCCCATATAGTTGTCAGGCACTGTGACCTCGACTTTGAATATAGGCTCAAGCAGCACCGGATTCGCCTTCATGACGGCTTCCTTGAACGCCTTTGAACCGGCGATCTTGAATGCCATCTCAGACGAGTCGACTTCGTGAGCGCTTCCGTCGTAGAGCTCTACGCCTACGTCCACAACATTGTAGCCCGCAAGCGGACCGGCTGCCATGGCTTCTTCAATGCCCGCCTGTACGCTCGGGATGTATTCCTTAGGAATAGCACCGCCGACGATGGAGTTCTTGAATTCGAAGCCTTCGCCCGGCTCTCTCGGATAGAGCTTGATCTTGACGTGCGCGTACTGTCCGCTTCCGCCTGTCTGCTTCGCATGCTTGCAGTCGACATCTGCGTTCTTTGTAACAGTCTCCTTGTAGGAAACCTGCGGGCGTCCGACATTTGCCTCCACCTTGAATTCTCTGAGAAGCCTGTCAACGATGATCTCGAGGTGGAGCTCACCCATACCTGCGATGATGGTCTGACCTGTCTCAGGGTTTGTGTAAGTCCTGAATGTAGGGTCTTCCTCTGCAAGCTTGGCGAGAGCTATGCCCATCTTCTCCTGACCGATCTTCGTCTTAGGCTCGATGGCGATCTCTATAACAGGATCAGGGAATTCCATCGACTCGAGTACGATAGGCGCCTTCTGGTCACAGAGTGTATCGCCTGTGGTCGTGAACTTGAGTCCGACTGCTGCTGCGATGTCGCCGGAGTAGACCATATCGATCTCGTTCCTGTGGTTCGCGTGCATCTGCAATATACGTCCGATCCTCTCTTTGCGGTCCTTTGTAGCGTTGTACACGTGGGATCCGGATGAGAGTGTTCCGGAATATACTCTGAAGAATGCCAGCTTGCCGACGAACGGGTCTGCCATGATCTTGAACGCGAGTGCTGAGAACGGGCCGTTGTCATCTGCAGGACGGTCTTCCTCTTTCTTTGTGTAAGGATTGACGCCCTTGATGGCCGGGATGTCCAGCGGGGATGGCATGTAGTCCACCACTCCGTCGAGCATCAACTGTACGCCCTTGTTTCTGTATGCCGAACCGCAGAATACAGGATACATGTTGCCCTTGATAGTCTCGCGTCTGATGACCTTCTTGATGTCCTCTATAGGCATTTCTTCGCCTTCGAGGTACATCATCATGAGGTCCTCATCGCACTCGGCTACCGACTCGAGCATCCTGTCTCTCCAGGCTTTTGCCTCTTCGAGCATGTTCTCAGGGATCTCTTTCTCCTCATATACCTTACCGAGGTCGTCGTCGTGGTAAAGTTCTGCCTTCATCTTGATCAGGTCAATGATTCCGACAAATTCGGACTCGGATCCGATAGGTATCTGGACAGGAACAGCGTTGGCCCTGAGCCTGTCATGGATCATATCCAATACGTGGAAGTAGTTTGCACCCATGATGTCCATCTTGTTGACGAAGATCATGCGCGGAACGCCGTACTTCTCTGCCTGTCTCCAGACGGTCTCGCTCTGAGGCTCGACTCCGCCCTTAGCGCAGAGGACCATTACGGCTCCATCGAGTACTCTGAGCGATCTTTCGACCTCAACTGTGAAGTCTACGTGGCCCGGAGTGTCGATGATGTTGATCCTGGTGTCCTTCCACTGAGCAGTCGTAGCGGCAGAAGTAATAGTGATACCGCGCTCCTGCTCCTGCTCCATCCAGTCCATGGTAGCAGCTCCCTCGTGGGTCTCGCCCAGCTTGTGGGTGCGTCCTGTGTAGAAGAGGATTCTCTCCGTTGTTGTTGTTTTACCGGCATCGATGTGAGCCATGATACCGATGTTACGTGTTTTTTCAAGACTAAAGGAACGTCCCATTACTTCCTCCTTTCTGACTGCCTTAATACTTGAAATAACTTACTCATTACGCGATTAAAATCTGAAGTGTGCGAAAGCCTTGTTGGCCTCTGCCATCTTGTGTGTGTCCTCTTTTCTCTTTACGGACGCACCTGTGTTGTTGGCTGCATTCATCAGTTCTCCTGCGAGTCTGTCTGACATCTTTCTTTCACCTCTTGCTCTGGTGAACTTTGTCAGCCATCTGAGAGCCAGAGTCTGTCTTCTCTCAGGTCTTACTTCGATAGGAACCTGATAGTTCGCACCACCGATTCTTCTTGCTTTTACTTCGAGTACAGGCATGATGTTGTTCATTGCCTTCTCGAAAACTTCCAGTGGCTCTTCGCCTGTCTTTTCTTTGATGGTATCGAACGCATCATAGACGATAGTCTGGGCAACGCCCTTCTTGCCGTCCAGCATGATGCTGTTGATCAGCTTGGCAACTACTACGCTGCCGTAGACAGGATCAGGAAGAACCTCTCTCTTAGGTGTATTACCTTTTCTTGGCACTTCTCTTCCCTCCTTTGGAAAATAAGTCGGTACTCGCCTGCTCTGCACGATTTTCTTCGGACGGCTGATACCGCCGTCTTACTCATGCAGACACACGCGCGGCGCTCTTTTATATAAAAGAATGCCTTGTACTTTTCAAAAACTATTTCTTCTTTGCTTTAGGCCTCTTTGCTCCGTACTTGGAACGACCCTGTCCGCGATCTGCAACGCCGGAAGCGTCGAGTGTACCTCTGATGATGTGATATCTGACACCCGGGAGGTCCTTAACTCTGCCGCCTCTTACCAGAACAACACTGTGCTCCTGCAGATTGTGTCCGATTCCCGGGATGTAAGCTGTAACTTCCATTCCGTTTGTCAGACGTACTCTTGCGACTTTACGAAGAGCTGAATTCGGCTTCTTAGGTGTGACAGTCTTAACTGCTACGCATACGCCTCTCTTCTGAGGGGAGTTAACGTTGGTAAGAGTCTTATGAAGAGTGTTCATGTTCTTACCGAGTGCAGGAGCTGTCGACTTCTTTACCGAGCTCTGTCTGCCCTGACGTACTAACTGGTTAATTGTAGGCATTCTTTTCTCCTTTCTTCTAAGATTATTTATTTCGAGCACAAAAAGAGCGCTCGAACTTGATTATTTTACTCGCAAACGCCAGCAATGTCAATGAATCGAGCGCTTTTTGTGGTTTTTTGAAAAACCAATATTTGATTATTCTACGATAGGCTCTACGCCGTAAACATTGATCTCTTCACCCGAGTCGTCAGAAGCGATAGTCTGCTTCTCGAGACCCGCGATCGTGAGTTCCTCTTCCTCTTCTTCAGGTTCTTTGCCGTTTACGAAGTCGGAGTATTCGCCGTAGTCTACCTGAACGTCTGAGTAGAGCTTCATTCCCGTACCTGCAGGGATGAGCTTACCGATCATGACGTTCTCCTTGAGACCTTCGAGTCTGTCGGTCTTGCCCTTGATGGACGCGTCTGTCAGAACTCTTGTTGTCTCCTGGAAGGATGCAGCCGAGAGGAACGAGCTTGTAGCGAGAGCAGCCTTGGTGATACCGAGGAGCTGTCTGTTCGCTGTGCATGGCTCGCCGCCTTCTGCCTCTGCAGCCTCGTTCGCAGCCTCGATCTCTCTCCTTGAGTACTGTCCGCCAGGAAGCAGGCTTGTGTCGCCCGGCTTCTCGACTTTGAACTTGGAGAGCATCTGGCTGACGATGATCTCGATGTGCTTGTCGTTGATGTCTACACCCTGGTTCTTGTACACTCTCTGTACTTCTCTCAGGAGGTATTCATAAACGCCCTGTACACCGTTGAGTCTCATGATGTCGTGAGGGTCGAGAGGTCCCTTTGTGATCTGGTCACCGGCTCTGACAGCCTGACCTACCTCTACGTTGATCCTTGCGCCGAACGGAATGACGTACGCTCTTTCGCCGCCCTGCTCTTCGACGATGACATCAGTCTTGTTGTCTTCTCTAGGCTCGATAGCCGTAACGACTCCGTCACCTTCGCAGATCTCAGCAAGACCCTTTGGCTTACGTGCCTCGAACAGCTCCTCTACTCTCGGGAGACCCTGAGTGATGTCGGAACCGGCAACACCGCCCGTATGGAATGTTCTCATGGTCAGCTGTGTACCCGGCTCACCGATGGACTGAGCAGCGATGATACCGACAGCCTCGCCAGGGAGGACCATGCGGCCTGTTGCCATGTTCTTGCCGTAGCACTTAGCGCAGAGACCTGTCCTGGCTCTGCATGTCATGGCTGATCTGATCATCACGGACTCGATGCCGCGTGCTTCGATCTCGTTTGCCATGTCATCAGTGATGTACTCGTTCTTGGCCAGCAGCACCTCGCCTGTAGCCGGATCGACTACGTCTTCGCTGGTGTATCTGCCTGCGATACGGAGGCTCAGCTTCTCGATCTCTTCCTTGCCGTCTCTGAACGCTCTTACTTCGATGCCTTCCTCTGTGCCGCAGTCATCCTCATTGATGATGATGCTGTGCGAGATATCTACAAGACGTCTTGTCAGATATCCGGAGTCGGCTGTTCTGAGCGCCGTATCGGTAAGTCCCTTACGGGCACCGTTCGATGAAATGAAGTACTCCAGTATGGACAGTCCTTCACGGAAGTTGGACTTGATAGGGATCTCTACAGTGTGACCTGTAGCGTTTGCCATAAGTCCTCTCATTCCGCCGATCTGGCTGATCTGGGATTTGTTACCTCTCGCTCCCGAATTAGCCATGATGTACAGGTTGTTCAGGGTACCGAGGTTTTCCATCAGAGCGTCAGCTGTATCGTCAGTAGCCTTACGCCATGTGCTGATGATGCTGTCGTATCTCTCCTTGTCGGACATGAGTCCTCTTCTGTAGAGAGCTTCATACTGGTCTACCTTGTGCTCAGCAGCGTCTACGATAGTAGCCTTGGCTTCAGGGATCTCCATGTCGGAGATACTGATCGTAACTGCCGAAACTGTCGAGTAGTGGTAGCCCGTATCCTTGATGTAGTCGAGCATCAGGGCCGTCTCGGTATTGCCGTGAGCCTTGAAGCATGCTGCGATGATGCGTCCGAGTGCCTTCTTGTCGCAGAGGAAGTCGACCTCGAGTGAGTACGGATCCTTCTCTCTGTCTACGAAACCGAGGTCCTGAGGGAGTCCTTCGTTGAAGATGAACCTTCCGACTGTGGACTCTACCAGTTGTCCAGGGTCGCCCTCGTAAGCCTTGCGTCTTACCTTTACCTTGGCGTGGATGCCGACAGCGCCTGTGTTGTAGGCCATGATCATCTCGTCATAGTCTGCGAAGCACTTGCCGTCGCCCTTCTCTGCCGGACGGTCTCTCTCGACTGTGCCCGGATGAGTCAGGTAGTAAGATCCGAGGATCATATCCTGTGTAGGTACCGTGATAGGCGATCCGTCCTTAGGTGCCAGGATGTTGTTTACGGAGAGCATGAGGAACCTTGCCTCAGCCTGTGCCTCTACCGAAAGAGGTACGTGAACAGCCATCTGGTCGCCGTCAAAGTCAGCGTTGAAAGCGGTACATACGAG
>JAFUGO010000173.1 GCA_017469325.1 Mogibacterium sp.
TCCTCTTTGTCCGAGGAAAGCTCCGTCACTTACTATTTCTTTGCCTCTCAGAAGGACCTTCTCTATGCGGCCTTCAAGCTCCATGCCTTCATAGCACGAGTAATCCGAAGCGCCGCGTATGTAATCCCTGTCGATCACCGTCTTCTTTCCGGGATCGATGATGACTATATCCGCGTCCGTACCCGCTTCGAGGCTTCCCTTCTGCGGATACATGCCGAACATTCTGCACGGCTCGGAGCTGGCGTATTTAACTACCTGAGGCAGGCTGATGCGTCCTTTCATGAAACCCTCGGAAAACAGGAGCATCAGCCGCTCCTGCACTCCCGGAGCTCCGTTAGGACACTTCGTGAAGTCGTCCTTCCCGTACTGCTTCTCCGCTTTCCCCGCTCTGAAGTGGAACGGGCAGTGATCTGTCGCCACTGTGTTGATGAGCCCGCCTTTTGCAAGCGCATCCCAGAGTTCCTCACGGTCCTGATCCTTGCGAAGAGGAGGCGACATTATCGCCTTCAGTCCCTCGACAGGGTCTTCGTACTTATCATCAGTAAGGATAAGATATTGCGTGCAGGTCTCTACTCCAAGGTTCGGCCTGCCCTCCGCACGTGCCTTCATGACCTCATGCAGGCCTTCGGCGCTAGAAAGATGGACTATGTAGAGCGGTGCGTCTCCCGCAAGAGCGGCAAGGTGTATCATCCGGTTCACTGCCTCAGCCTCCACTCTCGGAGGTCTGCTCAGAGGATGATACTTAGCCTCTCCGTGACCCTGCTCTGTGAATTCCTTTCTGAGCTGTGTCAGGACTCCGTGGTTCTCGCAGTGTACGGTTATGACTATGCCGGCCTCCTTCGCAGCCCTTAAGACCCTGAAGATCTCGGCATCGTCCAGCCCGTAGTCATATGTCATATAGATCTTGAAGCTAGAGATCCCTTCTTTTTCTTTGATATCTTTGAGCTCCGCAAGTCTTTCGTCTGTCACCGGATGCTGAATGACCCCGTGGAATCCGTAATCGCAGACCGCATTCCCGCCGGCGAGGCGGTGGTATTCTTCCACCTGGTGCCAGAGGCTGCAGTCCTTTGGACCGAATGCCATGTGATCGACTATCGAGGTGGTACCTCCGCAGACCGCGGCGACCGTACCGTCATAGAAATCATCGATAGCCCGCGCGATGCCTACGTCCAGATCCATGTGAGTATGCACATCGACGGCACCCGGAAGCACATAGCAGCCGGAGGCATCGATGACTTCAGCGCCATCAGCACTTATGCCCTCTCCGATTTCGATAATCTTTTCTCCGTCAATCAAAATGTCGCCTTTAAACACTTCCGTGTCGCTCGCGATCATCCCGTTTTTAATCAGCTTTTTCATCCGGTGATCCTCATTTTTCAGACTTTTTATAGTATGTGTTCTCAAGCGGCAGCTTTGTGCGCAGCACTCCGTCACGCGCATAATACGCTCCCGCTACTGCCGGTGCGGCCGGTATAGTTGTGATCTCTCCTATGCCTTTAGAACCATATGCCGCATCCAGGAGTTCCTCCTTCTCGACATGGATGGCAAGTATGTCCGGTATATCTGTCGATCTGAGCAGGCCGAGCGTACCGTACTTTGCCGTCGGTACACAGTCCTCGAGAGGCCAGTCTTCCGTAAGCGCGTATCCCATGCCCATAAGCACTCCGCCTTCTATCTGGCCCGACATCGACAGCGGATTCACTACCTTGCCTGCGTCAAACGCCGCGTAGATGTTGGTAACGCGTCCGTCTTTATCCAGAACCGCCACGTTTGCGGCATATCCGTATGCTATGTGGCTTTTCGGATTAGGCTTGTCAGAGCCCAGTTTATCTGTCGGCTCAAAGAACTCGTATTCAAACACCCTTCCGTTCAGACGGTCCAGAGTCTCCTCGCTTATGCCCTCTTCATCCATGGCCTTCTTAAGCTTCAGAGCCGCTCCTCTTACGGCCTCACCTGTCACCAGGGTCTGCCTTGAACCCGATGTGGTGCCTGAGTCCGGTGAATTCTCTGTGCTCGCCACACCGTCCCAGATACGGGATATAGGAAGTCCTGTGGCTTCGGCTATATCCTGGCAGAATACCGTTTTGCATCCCTGTCCGAGGTCCGACGCCGCGATGAACAGATTGACTACTCCGTCCTGCACCACCAGCTTCGCCCTTCCTTTATCCGGAAGTCCTACTCCGACGCCCGCGTTTTTCATCGCGCACGCGATCCCTACGCTGTCCTTCGGAGCTGCGTCATAATACGGCTTTACGGCTTCAAGCGTCTCCTTGAGCGCTGTCGATACATCGGCGATCTGTCCGTTAGGGAGCTCTTTACCCGGCTCTATAGCGTTGCGGTATCTGATCTCCCACGGGCTGATGCCGACCTTCTCTGCCAGCACGTTCAGCAATGACTCGAGCGCGAACTGGCTCTGGCAGACTCCGAATCCTCTGAAAGCTCCCGCAGGAGGATTGTTTGTGTAATATCCGAAGCCCCTTATATCCGTATTGTGGTAATTGTACGGGCCGACGCTGTGCGTGCACGCCCTTTCAAGTACAGGACCGCAGAGGCTGGCGTATGCGCCCGTATCGAAGTTGATCTCGCAGTCGAGCGCCTGCAGTATCCCGTTTTCATCGCAGCCTATGGTGAAAGTGCCCTCCATGGCGTGCCTTTTCGGATGTACCCTCAGAGACTCGCTGCGGCTGAACTTCGCCTTGACAGGTCTGCCATACTTCACCGCCGCAAGCGCCGCGATGTGCTGGGTGGTCACATCCTCTTTGCCTCCGAATCCTCCTCCGATAAGCTGATTCTCAACAACGACGCGCTCAGGGGTGTCTTCCCAGCCGAGCATTATGAGAGTCTCATGCCTTGTATCGTATGCGCCCTGGTCCGTAGACAGGATCTTGACTCCGTCTTTATACGGAAAAGCGACCGCGCACTCAGGCTCAAGGAATGCGTGCTCTGTGAACGGTGTCGAAAAGGAAGCCGAAGCAGTGTAAGCCGACTCCGCAAGCGCCTTTGCCGCGTCGCCTCTTACCACGTGTCTCTGCTGGCAGAGATTGCCCTTCGAATGTACCTTCGGTGCGTCTTCCGCCTTTGCTTCCTCTATGCTCCTTACAGGCTCCAGCTTTTCATAGTCTATCTTTATGGCCTTCTAAGCCTGCTCAAGTATGTACGGAGTCTCTGCGACTACCAGGCAGATCGCATCTCCGACCATCCTGGTCGTATCGCCTTCGGCTATCATTACATCCCAGTCCTGCTGAAGGTGGCCCACCTTGTTGTTCGGCACGTCTTCAGCGGTAAGCACGCCGAGGACTCCCGGCAGCGACTCGGCTTTTTCTTTGTGTATTTTCTTTACTACAGCTCTCGGATATGAGGAGCGCACGGCAGAGCAATAAACCATAGGAGGCATGTCAGCCTCAACTACGATACACATGTTGCAGCTTCGCTCATCCGTAAGGTAGATGTTGGTCCCGGCCTTTATACGGCCTTTTCTCAGGGCTTCATCAAGTTCTTCCCTTGTCCATCCGGCCTGCTCCATTATGAGCTCTGGCCTGTCTTCAGGTATGAAGTACTCCGGGCCTATATCATCCGGATACTTTCCGTATCCGAGGACCTTCTTCCTGACATCTATCCTGAACACGTTCTGTCCGACACCGAATCCCGTGGTGTGTCCCCTGTTTTCGTAATGATAGATGCCTGAAGCTACCGCAGGGTCGAAGCGCGACCCGCGGGCCGAAATGTATTCATATTGTTCGCTTTTACCGTCATTCCGCAGCTGGGTGATATTTCTGAGCTCTTCTTCTCCGCGAAGTACCGCAGCTGCTCTTCTGATGCCGGTTATTATCTTTTTGTATCCGGTGCAGCGGCATACGTTGCCCCTGATCGCCTGTTTGATCTCTTCATCGGAAGGATCCGGGTTCCTGTCGATAAGCGCTTTTGCGCACATCACCATCCCCGGAATGCAGAATCCGCACTGTACGGAGCCCGCTGTTCCGAACGCATAAACGAAAGCTTCTTTTTCATCTGTGCTGAGGCCTTCCACCGTAATGATGTTTTTGCCATCTGCCCTTTGTGTGGTAAGGACGCAGGCTTTTACCGCGTAGCCGTCGACCACTACGGTGCAGGTGCCGCACGCTCCTTCAGAGCATCCGTCCTTTACCGAGTAAAGCTTGAGATCATCCCTGAGGTATCTGAGCAGAGGCTTGTTTTCGTCAGTCGTTCTTTCAATTCCATTTACTGTGAATGTGTAAGAGATCGTCCTCACCTCCCTCTGCTCAGTCTGTCATGATGCCATGCATATCGCGTATGACTCCGCGCGGGCATTTGACCGCGCACATGCCGCAGCATATGCATTTTTCCGGATCTATTATTGCTTTATTATCTGTCACGTGGATCGCGTCCGCAGGGCAGTTCTTTTCGCAAAGCCTGCAGGCGATGCATGAATTTGCGCACGCCTCTCTTGCCGCTTTGCCCGCATCCTTGTTGCTGCATGCGGGCTGTATATTAAGACCTCTCTGTATGATCTCGATTATGTTCTGAGGACATGCGCGCGCGCAAAGACCGCAGCCGACGCATTTGTCTGCGTCCACCTCCGCGATCCCGCTCTCACCTACGCATATCGCTTTGAGGCGGCAGGCTCCGGCACAGAGGCCGCATCCCAGGCAGCCGTATGTGCAGCTCACGCTCCCGCCTCTGCAGCGTACATATGCAATTTTACTGATTCTCTTAGCCAACCCTGTTTCTCCCTAGCCGAGAAGATACGGATAATCTCTGATGACCGCCTTGATAAATGCCGCTATGCCGTCAGGGAGTCCGCACTTTGCGTCATCCAGATCATAGTCCGCAGCGTTTCCGAAGAGTCTCACGCGGACCTTTCTGCCGACGAGAGGCAGGAAGCCGTTGTTCTCTGTGTCGGCAAAGTCCTCTTCGCTCCA
>JAFUGO010000174.1 GCA_017469325.1 Mogibacterium sp.
CATAAGCGCATCATCGAAGAAACGGTCTATCGTCTCAGTCATGATAGAGCGCTTGTCTTCGAAAACCGTGTAGATGGTTTTTTTGCTCATACCCAAAGAACGAGCAAGATCGTCCATAGTAAACTTGATGCCTTTTTTATCGAACAGTCTTGCCGCCTCGTCGAGTATGCGAATACGCATTTCTTCAGAACCGTCTGTCTTCATTATTTACCCCTTTTAGACGGAAGCGGAAACTTTTGAGGCCGTCTCCGTTTCCTTTTCAGATTTTACCAATTAATCAGAAGAGCCGCAAGCATATGGGCTCTTTATCTATGTTTTTCCGTGTTTTTTTAGACGATCCGAACGGGTCTCATCCATCACGGCATCTCTTATTTACAATTATAACAGATGCGGGCAGTCCTGCATGACAACAACAGCAAAAAAAGAGAGCGGATGACCCGCTCTCCCGGTGATTACGCTGCCAGCTGCAGTCTGAGACGCTCGAACATTTTCTTTACGGCAGGGATATTTATAACGATCAGCGTCATGACACCTTCTACCGCAAGATATGTGATGTTATACCACAGCGACCATGTAAGTGCGTTAAAGTTCTCAGGCGCGTATTCGCCGAAGAAGATAACGCCGCTAAGCACCGCGCATATATATCTGCAGAAAACTCCGAGCAGATAGCCCTTGGTAAGTCCGTTCTTCTTATCTCTGACCACTCCCGAAAGGCCCATAACGGCAAACGCGATTATGTAGTCGAGTATCATCTGTACCGGATGGATGACATAGCCTCCGAAGATGAGATTGAGCAGTCCTGTTACCGCTCCTCCGAGAAGTCCCCACCTTGTGCCCAGCAGATATCCGAGCGCTATTATAGGCAATGTTCCGAAGAGTGTGACCGATCCGCCCTGAGGCATCTCGAACAGTTTGATCTGGTCGAGTATCATCGCCAGCGCGATCATCAGAGCGGTCGTCGTAAGTTTTGCGGTGTAGTTTCTTCCTTTTGATTCTTTGTTCATAAAAAACCTCCTTAATATTTCATTAAGGAGAGCGGCTGATAACAGAGCACAAAGGCTCTTCTCTTTTACCTCCCTACGCCGGCATTACCCGGATCAGGTGTAAGGGTCATCCCTTGCGGGACCTCTCAGCAATTGCTCCCCCGGTGTTTATCTTTGTTGATTATAGCTCTGCAGTCTCAGTCTTTCAATACTTCTGTCAGAACATCCCATCCTGCGGCGTTTCTGCGCTCATCCGGCTGCAGCTTTATTCCGCGGGCTGCTCCGCCTCTTCATCCACATGCAGGATCACAGGTTCATGTCCCGTATACGGCAGATACTTCTCAACAAGGTCAGCCGTCGTGATCTTTATATGGGCATTGTTTGTGGCATCGTTGCAGGCATGGAACTCGTTGTCCATAAGCTCTTCGTCGATGACAAGCGTGACCTTGCAGTCCCTGTCATATACCATGCTGAACGCATTTGCCGCGCCGATCTTCACGCCCAGATACTCTGTCAGTGCCTCCTCAGGAGCGAACGAGAGTCTGGATACTCCGAGCGCTTTTGAGAATATCTTGGTCTTGAACCTCTTGTTGTCTCTGGTCACATAAAGATAAAAATCCGTCTGCTGGCGGTTGCACAGAAACAGGTTTTTCACAATATTTGAACCGAGCTTTGCGTTGACCTCTCCGCAGTCCTCCATGGATACGATAAAATCATTCTCCACCCTGTCAAAAGGGATCGCTAGCTTTTCGAGAGCTTCATAGATGAGCCTCTGAGTCTCGTTCTCGAATTCCGCCGGAGCTTCATGCGTTATTTCGCTTACGTAAAACATACCGTCTCCTCTCATACTGAAATATGCTTTTGACTATCCTTATCCAATATATCACGCACGGCGCAGGGTCTCAAGCCCGGACGCCGCAAGCCATGCCGATCTGTGATACAATCTGTATGACTAAGTAAAGGGAGTGATCACTATGAGGCTCGATAAATACCTCGCCGACATGGGCGCCGGCACAAGAAGCGAACTTAAGAAAGAAATACGCAAGGGCAGCGTCAGAGTCGACGGCGCCGCAGTCAAAGATCCCGGTATGAATGTGAGTCCTGATTCGCAGGTAACATACAAGGGAGCCCCTGTCGTCTACGAGGAATATGTCTACTATATGCTCAACAAGCCCGCGGGCATCATCAGCGCAAGCGAGGACGGACACGAAGATACCGTCGTAGATCTTATCGGGGAGCCGAAGCGCAAAGATCTCTTTCCTGTCGGCCGCCTGGACCGCGATACCGAAGGTCTTCTTTTGATAACAAATGACGGTGCGCTGTCGCACCGTCTTCTGTCTCCAAAACATCATGTAGATAAAGTCTATTATGTAAAGGTATCCGGCTTTCTGAGCGAATCAGACATCGAGGCTTTCGCTGAAGGCCTTGTCCTCCAGGACGGTCTCGAATGCCTTCCGGCAGATCTTGAGATCCTGTCCGTGTCTGAAGACGAAGACGTTTCAGAGGCAAAGATCACCATACGTGAGGGCAAATTCCACCAGGTGAAGCGGATGTTCAGCGCTGTCGGATCCGAAGTCCTCTATCTCAAGCGCCTATCAATGGGTCCTCTCACTCTGGATCCGGCTCTGGAGCCAGGCGAATACCGCCGCCTCACAGCCGAAGAAAAAGAGTCACTGGGTGTGACTCCTTGACATCAGGCATTTATCATGTCCCCCGCAGCGGCAAACGCAATGAAATCGACCCTCGAAGCACCGCTGCTTACTTCATATCCTTCCCGGGTCCCGGTAAAGGGATCCCCGGCAGGCTGCGGGCATTTCAGAATGCGCGCAGCTTCATCTATGGTTGCCCCTGTTGTGAAGATGTCATCAATAAGAAGGACGCGGGCACCTGTCAGATCTTTCAGCTTATACGGCCTTATCTCAAACACTCCGGCAATGTTTGCCTTGCGTTCCGAGGGTCTGAGCCCTTTCATCGGCTGCGTAGGGCGTGTCCTTATCAGCGCATTTGATTCACAGCGGATGCCGGCGCGTTTCGCAAAACTCTGCGCCATGACCTCCGCATGGTTGAAGCCTCTTCTGCTTTTTCTTTCTTTGTGTACGGGGACCGGAACGACCATGTCGTACATCCCGCAGAGCTGTCTTTGCGGGTAAAGAGCCTGCATGTATTCATACATTATCTCTCCCAGCGTCTCACCGATATCGCTTCTGCCGCCGTACTTTAACGTAAAGATCACGGATTGTTCCGCGGCGCCGTATGAAGTGCACGCATATCCCCTGTCAAACCAGGATGTCTGCTCCGATGATTCTTTATGAGCGCAGCTGAAACACATTTCGCCCGGATCGTTCTCCGAAAGAGGCCTGCCGCATCTGCTGCATGCCCTGCCGGTGTTCCAGTTCATGGCCTGCATGCAGTCATTACACAGTCTGTATGTACGGCTGCTGTCCGTTATCTTGCCGCAGCTTATGCAGTACAGGCCCGGCGGATAAATGAGGTCCAGCATATTATTAATCGTTTTCGAAATATGAATTCTCAGGTCCATAATACCGGTCATCTGCCGAACGGATCCGC
>JAFUGO010000175.1 GCA_017469325.1 Mogibacterium sp.
AGCAGTAGCAGCACCTGCAGCAGGCGGCGCAGCAGCAGCTGAGGCAGAAGAGAAGAGCGAATTCAACGTAGTTCTGAAGGAGATCGGACAGGAAAAGATCAAGGTTATCAAGGCTGTAAGAGAAGCTACAGGACTTGGACTGAAGGAAGCAAAGGCTGTTGTAGACGGCGCTCCTACAGTTGTAAAGGAAGGCGCACTGCCTGACGAAGCTAACGCTCTTAAGGAAGCGCTCGAGGCTGTTGGAGCAGTAGTAGAACTCCAGTAAGCGACTCGACATTTTACGTCATGCGTCGTTGCGCTCGCAGATCGCTCGCTTACGTACTTCCGTGTACGCGCGCTCACGATCCGCTCGTGCGCCTCGCCTGACGAAAAATCTCTTCGTCGCTTGAATGCGGCGAGAAACACAAATTGGACTATGCGATATTAGTTCGACCCACGCAATAAAATGAGCCCCGGCTATCGAGGCTCATTTCGTGCGTTTACAAGGCCCCAAAAAAGGCCCAAAAACGCAAAAAAAGTATGTATTTTTGCAAAAACATAAACTTGCAGAATCAACAGCCGGCAGAAAACAGCCGGCGGTGAGAATCCCGCAGAAAGTGCAGAAGCACACCGGAGCAGCGATCCGACGACGAAAGGATCCGCGGGAACCAGAGCGTGAGGAGCACGCGACATTCCCGGGGGCCCATGGAGGATCGATGAAACGGATTGTGCTTCGGACTTTCGATGACTCGAACAGACGGATGTTTTCTGCAGGGAAATGTATCAGTAAAGGCAAGGAGAAAAGAACATGCCAACACCAGTAAAAGTTGGAAGAAAAGAGCGTATGAGCTTTGCCAAGATCCATGAGGTATGCGAGATGCCTAACCTCATCGATGTCCAGACAAAGTCGTATAAGTGGTTTGTTGAAGAGGGCCTCGGCGAGGTGCTCGACGACGTTTCGCCTATCCGCGATACCACAAACACACTCAGCCTTGAGTTTGCGGATTACTCATTCTCGGATACTCCTAAGTATGACCAGGAGGAGTGCAAGGAGAGAGACGCTACATACGCGACCGCTCTTACAGTCAATGTAAGACTGATCAACCGCGAGACCGGTGAGATGAAAGAGCAGGACGTATTCATGGGCGACTTCCCTCTCATGACTGAGAAGGGCACATTCGTATACAACGGAGCAGAGAGAGCCATCGTTACACAGATGGTACGTTCTCCGGGACCGTACTTTGATGTTGCTACAGACAAGTCCAACCAGAGACTGTACAGCTCGCAGGTCATCCCGAACAGAGGAGCATGGCTCGAGTATGAGACAGACTCCCAGGGCATCCTGTACGTAAGAGTCGACAGAACAAGAAAGCAGCCGCTGACTTCGTTCCTCAGAGCTCTCGGCATCATCGATCCTGAAGCACTCGCTCTCAGCAGCAACGAAGACATCATCGCCATCTTCGGCGAGGACGACAGACTGCTCAGAACGCTCGAGAAAGACACAACAAAGACAAGCGCAGACGGCCTCAGAGAGCTCTACAGAAGACTGAGACCGGGAGAGCCGCCTACAGTTGAGAACGCAAGATCGATGCTGATGGCACTGCTCTTTGACGAGAGGCGCTATGACCTCGCAAAGGTCGGAAGATTCAAGTACAACCGCAAGCTCGGTCTGCACAACAGACTCGTTGATACAGTTGCGGCAGAGGACGTCATCGACCCTAATACGGGCGAAGTAATGGTAGAAGCAGGCGGAGAGATCTCAAGAGCCATGGCTATGGAGATCGAGGACGCCGGAGTTCAGTCCGTTCTCGTTCACAGCAAGGTCGTCGGCGAAGAGGAGAACGTAACAAAGGTCATCGGAAACAACTTCGTTGATCCTGCAAAGTACGTGGACATCGACCTCACACCGTACAGACTCTCCGAGAAGGTCTTCTATCCGGTCCTCATGGACATCATCGAGAAGGCAGAGGGAGACGAGGACAAGCTGAAGGCAGCCATCGCTTCCAGAAGGAAAGAACTGAGCCCTAAGCACATCATCCTCGAGGACATCATCGCTTCGATCAGCTATCTGATCAACCTGAACAACGGCGTAGGCGAGACAGACGACATCGACCATCTGAGCAACAGACGTCTCAAGACAGTCGGAGAGCTTCTGCAGAACCAGTGCCGCATAGGATTCGCCAGAATGGAGAAGACTATCAGGGAGAGAATGACAACTGAGAACTCGACACCGCAGCAGCTGATCAACATCAGACCTGTTACGGCGGCTATCAAGGAGTTCTTCGGATCATCCCAGCTGTCGCAGTTTATGGACCAGAACAACCCGCTTGCCGAGCTCACTCATAAGAGAAGACTTTCGGCACTCGGACCCGGCGGACTTTCGAGAGAAAGAGCCGGCATGGAAGTCCGTGACGTACACTACTCGCATTACGGACGTATGTGCCCTATCGAGACACCTGAAGGTCCTAACATCGGACTTATCGGTTCGCTCACAACATACGGAATCATCAATGAGTACGGATTCATCGAGACTCCTTACCGCAAGGTAGACAAGGAGACAGGCATCGTAACAAAGAATGTCGAGTACCTTGCCGCTGCGGATGAGGACCTCATGATCGTAGCACAGGCGAACGAGCCTCTCGATGAGGAAGGCCACTTCGTAAACAACAAGGTTGCCGTAAGAGGCATCAAGGGCGAGATCACCATGGTACCTAAGACGGAAGTCGACTACATGGACGTTTCGCCTAAGCAGGTAGTATCCGTTGCTACTGCAATGATCCCGTTCCTCGAGAACGACGACGCTAACCGTGCTCTGATGGGATCCAACATGCAGAGACAGGCAGTTCCTCTGCTCGTTACCGAGGCACCGTATGTAGGTACAGGTATCGAGTACAAGGCAGCCTGCGACTCCGGCGCTGTAGTGCTCTGCAAGCACGCCGGAACAGTATCTTTCGTAGACGCCAACTACGTCAGGATCACAAGAGACGATGACGGCACAGTCGACGAATACAAGATGCTCAAATTCAAGCGCTCCAACCAGGGAACCTGCATCAACCAGAGGCCTATCGTCGCATTCGGCGAGCACCTCGAGGCAGGCGAAGTAGTAGCTGACGGTCCGTCCACAAGCATGGGCGAGATCTCACTCGGAAAGATCCTCCTGATCGGATTCATGACCTGGGAAGGCTACAACTACGAGGACGCTATCATACTTAACGAAAGACTCCTCATGGACGACGTTCTCACATCGCTGCACATCGAGAAGCACGAGTGCGAGGCGCGTGACACAAAGCTCGGACCTGAAGAGATCACAAGAGATATCCCGAATCTGCCGGGCGACATGCTCAAAGAGCTCGATGAAGAGGGTATCGTAAGAATCGGCGCTGAAGTCAAGTCGAACGACATCCTGGTCGGAAAGCTGACTCCGAAGAGCGAGACAGACCTCACTCCTGAAGCGAGGATGCTGCGCGCCATCTTCGGCGAGAAGTCGAAGGAAGTCAGAGATTCATCCCTCAAGCTGCCTCACGGTGAAGAGGTTATCGTAATCGACGTAAGATTATTCGACAAGACAAACAGCACAGAGCTCCCGCCGTGAGTAAACAAGATCGTAAGAGTCTACGTTGCCACAAAGAGAAAGATCAACGTAGG
>JAFUGO010000176.1 GCA_017469325.1 Mogibacterium sp.
ACATTGAGCGTGCCTACAAGTCCGGCGTCTCCTACGTCGCACAGCCCGGCGGCTCCGTCCGCGATGACCTCGTCATCAAAGCCTGCGACGACATGGACATGGTCATGGCCTTCACCGGTCTCCGCCTGTTCCACCACTAAGCTCCGCGAAGCTTCTCTTTTTTCCTGCCAACCGAACCCCCTCTGCGAGGGTCCCCAGAAAAAAAGAGAACTCCGCTCCGCAGATAGAAAAGGAGTGTATAAACTTTGAAACTAATGGTTGTAGGTGGCGGCGGAAGAGAGCATGCCATCATCAAAAAGCTCAATGAGAATAAGGACGTGGAAGTCATCTACGCGCTGCCCGGCAACGGCGGTATGGCAGATGACGCGGTGTGCACCGGCATTGGCGCCACCGACATTCCCGCCATCGTGAAGTTCGGCAAAGAGAACGCCATCGACTTCGCCGTTGTGGCGATGGACGACCCGCTCGTTCTCGGTTGTGTCGACGAACTCGAAGCCATCGGCATCCCGTGCTTCGGCCCGGAGGCCAGGGCTGCCATCATCGAAGGTTCCAAGATCTTCTCGAAGAACCTCATGAAGAAGTACAACATCCCGACCGCCGCTTATGAAGTCTTTGAAGACTGTGACGCGGCCCTCGAGTACCTGAAAGACGCCCCCATCCCGACGGTCATCAAGGCTGACGGCCTGGCCCTCGGCAAAGGCGTCATCATCGCGCAGACGAGGGAAGAGGCGATGGACGCCGTCAAGGAAATGATGCTCGACGGCAAGTTCGGCGCCTCCGGTTCCAAAGTCGTCATCGAAGAGTTCCTGACCGGTCCCGAAGTCTCGGTCCTGAGCTTTACCGACGGCAAAGTCGTCGTCCCGATGGTCTCTTCCATGGACCACAAGAAAGCCCTCGACAACGACGAAGGCCTCAACACGGGCGGCATGGGCACCATCGCTCCGAACCCGTACTACACGGACGCCATCGCGAAGGAGTGCATGGAGACCATCTTCCTGCCGACCATGAACGCCATGAACGCCGAAGGCCGCACCTTCAAGGGCTGCCTGTACTTCGGACTCATGATCACGAAGGACGGCCCTAAGGTGATAGAATACAACTGCAGATTCGGCGACCCTGAGGCGCAGGTGGTGCTTCCGCTCCTGGACAGCGACCTCCTCACAATAATGCAGGCGGTCACCGAGGAGAGGCTCGACGAGGTCGAAGTGAAATGGAAGGACGCGAGCGCGTGCTGCGTGATCGCGGCATCCGACGGATACCCGGTCAGCTATGAGAAGGGCTACGAGATAGAGATCCCTGAGGACGTTCTGCCTTGCGTATATGTCGCGGGTGCGGCCGAAGAGGACGGAAAACTGGTCACATCGGGCGGAAGAGTGCTCGGAGTCACGGCGGTGGAGCCGACTCTGGCAGACGCGGTGGAATCCGCATACGACATGCTCGACAGGATAGATTTTGCAAACAAATATTACAGGGCGGATATTGGACAGAGAGCGCTCAGGGCGCTTAGATAAAAAGGAGAAAACGATGGTCTACAGGATCTATGTAGAAAAGAAAAAGGAACTCGCGAATGAAGCGGCAGGGCTCAAGGCGGATGCAAGGACGCTGCTCGGGGTCGACAGACTCACGGATGTCCGCGTCATAAACAGATATGACGTTGAGAACATCGACGAGGCGCTGTTCGAGGACTGCAGATGGAAGGTCTTCGCTGAGCCGCAGCTCGACAACACCGCATCCTCCATCGAGGAGCTCACGGGTCTTTACCTTGACGACAACGGAACCGCTTTCGAGGACGAGGAGAGAGAGACAAGGGCGGCATTCGTCTTTGCTGTCGAAGCTCTTCCGGGGCAGTTCGATCAGCGTGCGGACTCCGCGGAGCAGTGCATACAGATCATAAGCCGCGGCGAGAGACCTATGGTCAGGTTCGCGAGAGTTTATGTGCTTTACGGAGAGCTGATGCCTGCAGACAGAGATGTGATCATGAACTACGTGATCAATCCGGTCGAGACAAGGGAGGCTTCGCTCGGGATGCCTGAGACTCTGGTGGTCAATTACGACATCCCGACTGAGGTCAAAACTCTGAACGGCTTCATTGAGATGAACGAAGCTCAGATACGCGGCACCATCAAGGAGATGGGGCTCGCGATGGACGAGGCGGACCTCGCTTTCTGCGTGGAGTACTTCAGGGATACGGAGCACAGGGATCCTACGATCACGGAGCTCAAGGTGATCGACACTTACTGGTCGGATCACTGCAGACATACGACTTTCAACACGGTGATCGACAGCGTCACATTTGAAGATCCGCTGCTCGAGAAGGCTTACAAGGATTACCTTGTGATCCGCAAGGATCTCGGCAGAGACAAGCCGGTGACTCTGATGGATATCGGAACGATCGCCGCAAGATACCTGAAGAGACAGGGTATGCTCGACAAGCTCGACGAGTCCGAGGAAGTCAACGCATGCACGGTAAGGATTAACGTGGATGTCGACGGTGAGAGCGAGCCATGGCTGCTGCTCTTCAAGAATGAGACACACAACCACCCTACGGAAATCGAGCCGTTCGGCGGAGCTGCGACATGCCTCGGCGGTTGCATCAGAGACCCGCTGTCGGGCAGAGCTTATGCTTATTCTGCAATGAGACTTACAGGCGCGGCGGATCCGCTTCAGCCTGTATCCGACACTATGCCGGGCAAGCTGCCGCAGAGGGTCATCACGACCGCGGCTGCTAAGGGCTACTCAAGCTACGGAAACCAGATCGGCCTATGCACGGGCATGGTCGATGAAGTATATCATCCGGGCTACGCTGCGAAGCGCATGGAGGTCGGCGCCGTCATGGCGGCCACTCCTTCCGTGAACGTAAGGCGTGAGCGGCCGGCGCCGGGCGATGTTGTTCTGCTGCTCGGCGGCTCGACCGGGCGCGACGGCATCGGAGGAGCAACCGGATCATCCAAGGCGCACGACACGCACTCGGTCGAGACATGCGGCGCCGAGGTCCAGAAGGGAAACGCTCCTGAAGAGCGCAAGATACAGAGACTGTTCAGAAACGGCGTAGCTACCCGCATGATCAAGAGATGCAACGACTTCGGCGCAGGCGGAGTCAGCGTAGCCATCGGAGAGCTCGCTGACGGACTCAACATCGATCTGGACGCAGTTCCGAAGAAGTACGAAGGTCTCGACGGCACCGAGCTCGCTATAAGCGAATCGCAGGAGAGAATGGCCTGCGTTATCGACGCAGAAAATGAAAAGCTCTTCAAGCTGCTCGCATCTGAAGAGAACCTGCAGTGCGTAAAGGTCGCTGAAGTCACAGAAGAAAAGCGCCTTGTGATGCACTGGAACGGCAAGGATATAGTAAACATCTCGAGGGAATTCCTCGATACGAACGGAGCTGACAAGCACATCGACATAGCTCCGTCGGCACCTGAAGACTGGAAGGCGACTTCCATGTACGGCAGACAGAGAAGCTTCACGGCCGGAATGCACAAGGTCGCATCCGACCTCAACACCTGCTCGAAGCGCGGCCTGTCTGAACGCTTCGACTCCACGATCGGAGCCGGCACCGTACTGATGCCTTTCGGCGGTATCAATCAGATAACTCCGATACAGGCGATGGTCCACAAGATCCCGCTCGAGAAGGGCGAGACCGACGACTGCTCACTCATGGCATGGGGCTACAACCCATACGTCTCGAGCGCTTCGCCTTATCATGGCGCATACCTCGCGGTGATCGAATCGGTATCCAAGCTGATCGCGACCGGAGCCTCCTTCAGCGACGTATATCTTACATTCCAAGAGTACTTCGAGTCACCGAGGCGCGAACCAGACAGATGGGGCAAGCCGCTTGCAGCCCTGCTCGGAGCTTTTGAAGCTCAGCTCGCTCTCGGAGTAGCGTCGATCGGCGGCAAGGACTCCATGAGCGGGACCTTCGAGAACATCGACGTTCCGCCTGCACTCATCTCTTTCGCGGTAACGACCGCAAAGACGGGCGACATCGTTTCACCTGAATTCAAGGAAGCAGGCCACAGGGTCGTTCTTCTGAGCCCGTATTGCGATGAGGAAGGTACCGGCCCAGGCAAGGGTCAGCCGCAGGGCGCGTCGCTCCGCAGGATGTGGGAGAAGGTTACCGACGCGTTCAGATCAGGCTCTGCTGTAGCTGCATATACACCGGGCATCGGCGGCGTTGCCGAGGCGGTCATGAAGATGTGCTACGGAAACGGCATCGGATTCGCGTTTGAGGCCATGGATCTCGAGGACGTCTTCGGCTACTCATACGGAAGCATACTGCTTGAGGTGACCGATGACTTCGAAGCAACAGCAAGACAGTTCGGGATAGAGCTGATCGGACACACCACATCCGAGCAGACCATCACATTCGGCGCCGAGTCGGTCAGCCTGGCAGAGATGCTTACACTTTACGAGGGTACTCTCGAGAGCGTATTCCCGACCATCGCCGGCGGCAAGACTGCTCCTGTCGAGAACCTCGAATACAGAGCGCGCAGCTGGCATCCGGCTGTCTACAAGCGCTCCGAGCCTAAGGTCCTTATCCCGGTATTCCCGGGCACCAACTGCGAATATGACAGCGCACGCGCTATTCGCGAGGCCGGCGGAAATCCGCAGATAATGGTCATGAAGAACCGCACTTCCGAGGAGATCAAGATCTCCGTCGAGTCGTTTGCTTCCGCTCTCAAGGACGCTCAGATGGTATTCATCCCGGGCGGATTCTCGGGCGGCGACGAGCCGGATGGTTCGGCCAAGTTCATAACCGCGTTCTTCAGGAACGAGGCTGTCAAGGAGGGCGTCATGGAGATGCTCGACAAGAAGGACGGCCTGATGTGCGGAGTCTGCAACGGATTCCAGGCG
>JAFUGO010000177.1 GCA_017469325.1 Mogibacterium sp.
CCGCCGCCTATCTCATCCGACAGCCTTGCGGCTCTCTCGAGAAGTCTTGAATGCAGGTAGAATACGTCGCCCGGGTAAGCCTCACGTCCCGGTGATCTGTCGAGCAGCAGCGACAGCGCACGGTATGCGACAGCGTGCTTTGAAAGATCATCGTAAACGATGAGGACATCCTTGCCCTTATTCATAAAGTATTCAGCCATGGCGCAGCCGGCATACGGAGCGATGTACTGCAGCGGTGCAGGATCGCTGGCCGAAGCCGTTACTATGATGGAGTTGTCCATCGCGCCGTGCTTCTTGAGTGTCTGCTGTATCTGCACAACTGACGAAGTCTTCTGTCCGATTGCTACGTAGATGCAGATGCAGTTCTTATCCTTCTGGTTTATGATGGCGTCAACGGCGATAGCGGTCTTTCCGGTCTGTCTGTCGCCGATGATCAGCTCTCTCTGGCCCCTTCCTATAGGGAACATGGAGTCGATCGAGAAGATTCCCGTCTCAAGAGGCGTATCTATAGGCTGCCTGTCTATGATAGGCGGAGCCTGCGCCTCTACCGGCATGTATCCGGATTCCGTGATCTCGCCGAGTCCGTCGACCGGTGAACCGAGTGAGTCGACAACTCTTCCGAGGAACCCTTCACCAACAGGTGTGCCTGCAGTCTTGCCGGTCCTCTTTACCGAGGATCCCTGTGTGACGCTTTCATCGCTGCTGAAAAGCACGCATCCGATCGTATCTTTGCGGATATCCTGGACCATGCCTCTGACCCCGCCTGCAAACAGCAGGATCTCTCCGAATGTGGCATACGGAAGTCCGGCTACTGTCGCGATGCCGTCTCCCACAGTCAGGACCTCTCCGACCTGCTCGGCCATCGCCTCAGGTGTCCACGAAGAGATGCTCTCCTTCAGGAGCGGGATTATGTTGCCGTTATCTGTAGGCACCTTAACGAGCGTATCCCTCAGCTGACGGAACCTTCCGCCTACAGACCAGTCGTAGATGTCTGAACCTACTTCAAGTCTGAATCCGCCCGGGAACGCATCCGACATCTCCAATGTGAGAGGGACGTCCGTGCCGTATTTTTTCTTTAAAAAGCTTCCGAAACGCGCCTTCTGAGATTCGCTCGGCTCAACAGCCGAGTAGATGACTGCGGTGCGGATCATATCTTCGTTTTTCATTTATCCGCCTCCTCAGCCGCGTCAAGGAACTGGTCGAACGCATCCGAAGCAGTCTGCTCTAAAGTGAGCTTCTCCATAGCGTCTGTGACCATCTCCGTGATCTCTTTCTGCGCAGATTCGATGATCTCTTTCTTTTCCCTGTCCGCCTCACCGCGGGCATCAGCGATGATCTTCTCGGCCTCGCCGCGGGCTGCAGTAAGCCTGCGCTCTCTTTCAGCCTCGATCTCTTTGCTCATGCTGCTCTTCTTTGCGCGGATCTCTTCGTCGAAGTCTCTCTCCTTCTGCTCATAGGAAGCCTTGCTGGACTCGGCGTCTGCGAGAGCCTGCTCTGCTTTGCTGTCCATGTCAGCATAATGAGCCTCTCTGCTTTCCATGAAGTTCTTCACGGGCTTGTAGAGAAGGATGTACAGCGCTCCGAAGAGTATGGTGAAATTGAACAGGTGCAGCAGGATTTGCTGCCAGTCTATATTAAGTGGTACTCCTGTCATCTGATTTCTCCCTGTCTTTCAATCGTGCCGGTATGCTGAAGCATTCGCTATAACACGAATATTATCAGGATTACAACGAGCAGGGAGTAGATGATCGCCGTCTCTATGAATACGAGACCGAGCATGAAACTCGTACGTATCTTGCCGTCCGCTTCAGGCTGCCTTGAAATACCCTCTGACGTCTTGCCTCCGATTATACCCATTCCGATACCGCCGCCACAGGAACCGAGTCCGATAGCGATAGCCGATGCGATGGCTTTGTAGCCTGTAGTGTTGTCTGCAGCTGCAGCATTTGCGATGTATCCGTCTCCGGCATCCTGAGCTGTTACTACTGCGTTGCCGGCATCAGTGCTGTCAGCGTAAGCGCCTATCGTTGCGACCATTGTCATGAGGAGGATGATAGCTCCGAGTACGATCGCCAGTCTGGTAAGTTTTTTAGCGTTTAATTTAGTCATTTCGGTTCTCCTTATATGTGATTTTAATTATCAGCTTTTTATTAACTTTACGCCGCCTCTTTCACGACGGTCTTGCGGCGCCTGCCGCGCTGCTTTTTCTCTTTCGGCAGCTTTACCACCTTCTCGGATACTTCTCCGTAGAAGAGCGATGTCAGCATCGTAAGTACGTACGCCTGTATCAGGGCGTGGAGCAGTGTGAACAGCACGCCTACAAGCACAGGCACCACGTAGCTCATCGAGGTGTAGTAGTAGACAAGCTCGGTGACCAGCGCTCCCGAGAGCAGGGCTCCGAAAAGTCGGAAGCTCATGGATATCGGAAGAGAAAAGTCTTTCAGGGTCTTGCCTATGCCTTTTATCCCGTTGCCTAGTATACCTCCGGACATTATCACCAGATAAGACAGGCAGCCCATCATTATGGCTCCGTTTATATCCGAGAAAGGCGCCGGAAGTGATATTGAATGCCCTTCTGTGGTGATGACCTGTATTCCTAACAGTTCAAACAGTGTTCCGGTAAAGATGTACGAGCCTGCCGCGAAGATATAAGCCCCGAGGAACTTGTTTATCTTCGAATTGCTCTTGGCCATTCCGTCGAACAGTCCGACCGCTGTCTCGAGTATCAGCTGGAACTTTCCCGGTACCAGCTTGAAGCGCGGTATCACGAAGATCCTGCAGATCAGTGCGAACACGATCATGATGCCGCTCACTATGAATCCCGCGATCAGACCCGGGTTCACGTCCTTGATGCCGAACAGGCTCACCTTGTTGACATCGTGCAGGACGGCGTCTCGCATGACGGTCTGTATCGATTCTTCTTCACTGCCGCCGCTGCCGGTCAGTATGGCTCCGACCATAAATACCGCAGCTATGACAGCAAAGATCAGTATCGCTTTTTTACGCTCCTGTTTTGTCATAAGCGTCTCCTTCTTTTAACATTCTTAACTTCCTTATTCTACTACTTTAATGCCTCAATTCAAGCCTTTTTATCAGTGCACTTGCCTTCTCAGAAATCCGCCGGAAATGAAAAAGACGACAGCCATACGAAGCATGATTGCCGTCTGTTTTACTTTTACAGCTCAATTATACCAGCTCGAGGTAAACGACTTCTGCGTTGTCTCCCTGGCGAGGTCCCAGCTTGAGGATACGTGTGTATCCGCCGTTGCGGTTCTCATAGCCAGGAGCGATCTCATCGAAGAGTTTTGTCACAACGTCTTCGTCAAACAGATACTCGAGGCACTGTCTTCTTGCGTGAAGGTCGCCCTTCTTTGCGATAGTGATCAGCTTCTCAGCCTGACGGCCTGCTTCCTTAGCTCTCATATCTGTAGTTGTGATTCTGCCTTCTCTGAAAAGATCGGTTACCAGGTTTCTCAGCATGGATTTTCTGTGTGCAGAATTTCTGCCCAGCTTTCTATAACCTTTCATTAATCGGCTCCTTTCAATTACTCTTCTTCGCTCGGCTTGAGTGAAAGCCCCAGCTCAGCGAGTTTGTTTTTAACTTCTACCAGCGACTTCATACCGAGGTTTCTTACCTTCATCATGTCTTCCTCAGTCTTCTGTGTGAGCTCCTCAACTGTGTTGATGGATGCTCTCTTGAGGCAGTTGAATGAACGTACGGACAGCTCAAGCTCTTCGATAGCCATAACGAGAGCCTTCTCCTTGCGGTCCTCATCCTTCTCGATCATGAATTTCATGTCGCTTACTTCTGCACCAAGTCCGATGAACAGCTCAAGGTGCTCCTGGATTATCTTAGCTCCGATCGATACGCCTTCTTCAGGTGCGATCGAACCGTCTGTCCAGATCTCGAGAACGAGTCTGTCAAAATCTGTTACATGACCGACTCTTGTATTTTCTACTGTGAAGTTGACCTTCTTTACCGGCGTAAAGATCGAATCAACAGGGATGACTGCGATCGGTGTGTCAGGAGTCTTGTTCTGCTCTGCAGGAACATAACCCTTACCTGTCGCGATGTTCATCTCCATGACCAGTGTCGCATTGTCTGCCAGTGTGGCAATGTGGAGGTCAGGATTAAAGATCTCTGTGTCCGCATCTACCAGAATGTCTCTGGCCGTGACTTCGCAAGGACCGACGGCATTGATGATAGCACGTCTGTCGTCGTCTCCGTCAACTCTGACTGCGAGTCTCTTGAGGTTGAGGATGATCTCTGTAACATCCTCTTTTACTCCCGGGATCGTCGAAAACTCGTGGAGAATTCCGTCGATCTTGACGCTTGTGATAGCTGCGCCCGGAAGAGAGCTCAGAAGCACTCTTCTCATGCAGTTACCGAGAGTTGTTCCATATCCCCTTTCAAGAGGTTCGATCACGAATTTACCGTAGCGGCCGTTTTCATCAACTTCTTTAGTAATAGTTGGCTTAATAATTTCGATCATTATCTTCCCCTCCCGGATTATTCAGTTATACGATTTATGCACCGGCTAACAGCCGTATGCAACGCTGCCATAAGGAGAGCTTCGCATCGCATAAACGCTCTGCGATATCCTTTGTGACAATTCCTCTATCTTGAATAGAACTCTACGATGTAGTGCTCTTCGATAGGAAGGTCAACGTCTGCTCTCTCAGGAGTTCTGGTGATCTTTCCTTCGAACTTATCAAGGTTGAGGTCAATCCAGGCTGGTGTTGTGATGATCATATCTCTAAGCTCTGTGAACTTAGGGGACGACTGCGACTTAGCCTTTACGGAGACTACATCGCCTGCCTTCAGCTCCATTGAAGGGATGTCTGCCTTCTTGCCGTTTACCAGGAAGTGTCCGTGGTTAACGAGCTGACGAGCTTCTCTTCTTGTAGCTGCGAATCCCATTCTGAACACTACATTGTCCAGTCTGCTCTCGAGCATGATGAGGAGGTTCTCACCGGCTCCGCCTTTTCTCTTCGAAGCCTTGTCAAACAGGTTTCTGAACTGAGTTTCCTGAACTCCGTAGAATCTCTTGGCCTTCTGCTTCTCTCTTAACTGATTGCC
>JAFUGO010000178.1 GCA_017469325.1 Mogibacterium sp.
CTGAGATCCTTGAGCTCAACCGCGAATACCGCGAGAAGGACAGCGTTACTGATGTGCTGAGCTTTCCCCAGTTTGAGGGGCATGACGACCTTCTGGAGGATCTCCTGGATGACGAGATGAGCACTCTCATAGGTGATGTCGTCATATGCTACGACCAGGCACAGCGCCAGGCAGAGGAGTACGGGACCGGGATCACCCGCGAGGTGCTTTATCTGTTTGTGCACAGCATCATGCACCTTTTCGGATATGACCACATGGAAGAAGACGAAAAAGCCGTGATGAGAGCGCGTGAAGAGGAAGTTCTGTCCGCGATAGGAGTTAAAAGAAAGAATTGAAATCAGGATTTATCGGGATAGCCGGCAGACCTAATGTCGGCAAATCGACACTCATGAATAAGATGCTCGGCGAGAAGATCGCGATTACATCCGCCAAGCCTCAGACCACCCTCAACAGGATCACCGGAATATACACCGACCTTGATTATGAAGAGGGCGGCGGTCTTCAGATGGTGTTTCTGGATACGCCGGGCATACATAAACCGCACAACAAGCTCGGAGCGGCGATCAATGAGACCGCTGTGAACACTCTGGGCGGAGTTGACGTAATTTTACTTATCGTCGATGGTACTCTCGACTTCGGAAAAGGGGACGAGAGCATACTCAGGATACTGAAAGAGACGGAAGCGCCGAAGCTTCTGGCCATAAACAAGACTGACCTTATAGGACCCGACAAGTATCTTGAGCTATATAACAGATATGATGAGACCGGTCTCTTTGACGATATCTACGGAGTCTCTGCTCTGAGAGGAGACAACGTGGAGATGCTCAGGGACAGGCTCGCGGGATACATGGAAGAAGGCCCTATGTACTATCCTGAGGATATCGCGACCAACGATCCGGTCAGGTTCATCGCTGCGGAGATAATCCGCGAGAAGCTCATGAATTACCTCGACGACGAGGTCCCGCACGGAGTCTTCGTAGAGATCGAATCGTTCAAAGAACCCGAAAGACCGGGACGCGCCGCAGAGATTAACGCCGTGATCTACTGCGAAAAGAAATCACACAAGGGGATAATCATCGGCAAGGGCGGAGCGAAGCTCAAAGGCATAGGCAAGGCGGCGCGCCTTGAGATAGAAGAGCTGCTCGGATGCAAGGTGTTCCTGAGCATGTTTGTTAAAGTCAAAGAGGGCTGGCGCGACTCCGAGCGCACCATCCGCAACTGGGGCTATAAAGACGAGCAATGATAATCACTGCAGAAGGGATCGTATTAAGACAGAGAAAGATCGCGAACAACCGCCGCATGATCGTACTGTTCACCAAGCAGTACGGCAAGATCTCGGCGGGGACTTCGGTAAACGAGAAGAGCCGCAGCAGAGCAGCGCTGGCTCTTCGTCCTTTTACTTTTGCCGAATATGACATCTTCAAGGGCCGTGAAGCTTACAGCATCAATTCAGCTCAGGTCCGGAAGAGCTTCTTCACGATAGGAGAAGACATCGACCGTTTCATGAACGCGTCGGCATTTATTGAATACCTCGACAAGGTGCTCGGAGAAGGAGAGGCCATGCCAAAGCTGTTTGAGCTCAGCCTCGAATTCCTGCAGGCCGTGTCGGAGAGCAGATCAGGCAGCGACACGCTGCTTTTTGCGTTTATAGTCAAGTCTCTCAGGCTGCTCGGAGTGGCTCCCGAACTTGACTGCTGTGTAAACTGCGGAAGGAGCGCTGAAGCGCTCGGGCAGGGCTTCAGAAAGTTTTCCGTATCGGGCGGCGGGATCATCTGCGACGACTGCGCGGCAGAAGAGAAAACAGAGCCCGACTCGTTGATTTACAGTCCGGGTTTTAATATAATAGATGTGTTTAGATATTTTGAATCGAAACCGATTTCTGCGTTCGGAAAGATAGCACTCAGACCGGCCGTGAAAAAGGAGATGAGAGACATACTTGCGGAGTATACCGGACGCTATCTGGGCGCCGATGTACTCAGCGATCCCAAAGGATTGGAGGTGTAATTAATGGAAATCACACTTGAAAAGATCGAACTCGTAAAAGACAGAACAGGCTCCACATATGCTGAAGCCAAAGCTGCTCTCGAAGCATCCGAGGGAAGCGTAGTAGACGCTATCATCGCCATCGAAGAGAAGATGAACACAGAGCACGACAAAGTCGACGGCGGAAGCCTCAAAGACAGCCCGATATTCGCCAAGATGAAAGAGATCGTGGACAAAGGCAATGTTTCCAGGATCCTCATCAGCAAAGGAGAAAAGACCATCGTCAACTTCCCGCTCACAGCAGGAGTCATCGGCGCGGTACTGGTTCCGTGGGGAGCTATCCTCGGAATAGTTGCAGCTCTCGGAGCACAGTGCAACATCGACTTTGTTGATGATAAAGGCGAGGTAATCGACCTCGACGGCAAGGTAGTAGGCGTTTATGACAAAGCAAAGGGCCTTGTTGTAAAGGGCGTTGAAAAAGTTGAGCAGGGAGACACTCTTGATGATCTCATGAACACGATCGACATGTTCGCAAAGAGAGCAGGCAAGACAGTCAAAGAGCTCATCAAAGACGCATCTGATGCATACAAGCAGAGCGATGCAGAAGAAATAATAGAAAAAGAATTTGGTGACGAAGATCTCTAAGCCGTAAGGGTGAGGGGCTGAATCACAGAAAGGGAACAACAGTTAATGGCAATTGATAAAAAAGATATACCTGTAACCGACAGAGCCGTTACTATGGAGAAGATAATCGCCCTGTGCAAAAACAGAGGCTATATCTTCCCGGGTTCTGAAATCTACGGCGGACTCGCCAACACATGGGACTTCGGCCCTCTGGGCGTCGAGTTCAAGAACAACATCAAGGACGCGTGGAGACGCAAATTCGTCAGAGAATCCAAGCTGAACGTCGGACTCGACGCAGCCATCCTGATGAACCCTCAGACATGGGTAGCATCCGGACACGTTGGCGGATTCAGCGACCCTCTGATCGACTGCAAGGCCTGCAAGACACGTTACAGAGCCGATCAGCTGATCGAGGACTGGTATAAGGAAAACGAGCCGGATACCGAAGTCGTTGTCGACGGATGGTCAAAGGAAGAGATGGAAAGCTTCCTTACCGAAAAGTCGATCAAATGCCCTAACTGCGGCAAGAGCGATTTCACGGGCATCCGCCAGTTCAACCTCATGTTCAAGACCTTCCAGGGTGTCACTGAAGACTCCAAGGCGGAGATATACCTGCGCCC
>JAFUGO010000179.1 GCA_017469325.1 Mogibacterium sp.
GATCGGAGGAACGACTTCTCACTCGGCGATACTCGCAAGAGCTCTCGAGATCCCTGCTGTACTTTCAGTTCCGGGAATCGTTGATCTGGTCAAGGACAATGATACGGCAATCGTAGACGGTACCGAGGGCGATGTCTTCATCAATCCTCACGGTGACGTTCTCGCTAAGTACATTGCAAAGCGTGATGCATTCATCAGGAAGCAGGCAGAGCTGAAGAATTTCATCGGCAAAGAGACCCTGACGGCCGACGGCGACAAGCTCGAGATCTACTGCAATATCGGAACTCCAAAGGACGCAAAGAAAGCAATGGAATGCGACGGCGAAGGAGTCGGACTGTTCCGTTCAGAGTTCCTGTTTATGGATAATACACACCTTCCTACAGAGGAAGAGCAGTTTGAAGCATATAAAGAAGCGGTCGAGACCATGGACGGCAGGACTGTCATCATCCGTACACTCGACATCGGCGGTGACAAGGACATCCCTTACATGGACTTCGAGAAAGAAGACAATCCGTTCCTCGGTTACAGAGCGGTAAGATACTGCCTCGATCATAAGGACATGTACAAGACCCAGCTGCGCGCCATAACAAGAGCCAGTGCTTACGGCAAGGTCAAGATCATGGTTCCGCTCGTCACGACTGTAGACGAAGTGGTAAGCGTAAAGAAGATGGTCGCAGAGATCAAGAAAGAGCTCAAGGCAGAAGGCCTTCCGTTCGATGAGAATATCGAAGTCGGATGCATGACTGAGACAGCAGCATCCGCTGTTATCGCAGATCTTCTCGCGAAAGAGGCGGACTTTTTCTCGATCGGTACAAACGACCTCACAGGCTACACAATGGCTGTAGACAGAGGCAATCCGAAGGTTGCTTATCTGTACTCGGCATTCCAGCCATCGGTACTGAGATCGATCAAGCGCATCATCGAGTGCGGCAAGGAAGCCGGCATCCCGGTAGGAATGTGCGGAGAGGCTGCGGCAGATCCTCTGATGATCCCGCTGCTCATGTCGTTCGGACTCGATGAGTACAGCGTCAACCCTGTTCTCGTACTCACTGCCCGCTGCATCATTTCGAAGTGGACAAAGGCCGAGGCAGATGCTCTCGCAGAAAAAGTCATGGCTATGGAAACTAAAGAAGAGATCATAGCAGCGCTCAAAGCGGCAGCTAAAGAATAACCTCAACTGAACAGCGGCTCCGGACCACGGTCCGGAGCTGTTTTGTTTTTGAGCCGTTTTTCTTCAAGTATGGTATTATTGAAAAAAGCCAGCAGGCTGATGGAAAGATAGTTTAAGGAGAAAAAAATGATATCAGACAGATTGCTCATTGATCCGGTGTATTGGCTGGTGCCGTGGCTGATCCAGTCACTCGCGTACTTTATGGTGCTCGGAAAGATGGGCCTTAAAAAATGGAAGGCCATAATACCGTTCTACGCGGAGCAGCAGATGTCCACGAAGCTGTTCAGGCGCATGCGCACTTTCTGGAGGCCATTCTTCATAGCGATGGTCTTCATGGCAGGCGCGTATTATCTGGGCCCGGATGAGGGCATGGGATATGTATACGTGTTGGTAGCTCAGATAGTATACGGCCTGTTCCTGATACGTCTTTACTGCAGACTGGCTAAGAGCTTCGGCAAAGGTGTTCCGTTCACCATCGGACTGATACTTATCCCGACTCTATTCCTGTTTATACTCGGTCTCGGAAAGAGCGAGTATCATCCTCTGCAGTTCAAGGAAGAAAAGAATTACGGGGCGTTCATCAACGGGCTCCGCAGGGTGACCGTTGCGGTGTTCACAGTCGCTGAGATGATCGTGATCGTGCTCGGTGTCGGTTTTCTTACTGTGAGGACATACCCTCCGAGGACCCTTGTCGAGTCGCTCAATAAATCGACACATGAGCAGACAAAAGACATAGTTTCCGACGGCAAGGCACTTGCCAGAAAAGATACCATGGGCGATGCGTATGCCGGCCTGGCAGACATGCCCGTAAGCAGAGACAAATTCTTCCCTGACCACTCGCAGGATAAGAGCGTTGTGGTCATGGAGTATATCATAGGTGCTGATCTTGAGGACCGCGCCGGCATGGCTTCCGTAAACATAGATATGATGAAGGATGCCACAAAGCAGGGCGATGCTCTCACATTCGTTCTTGAGGCCGGAGGCTCAAAGAGATGGTTCACCGGAGGCATCGCGGATAACAGCTACGGAAGGTATACCGTAAAAGGCGGCAAAGTGGAACAGGTCATGGATCTCGAGGGATTATCGTCGATGGAGGAACCGGCCAACCTGGAGGACTTCATCAAATGGACGACCGAGAATTATCCGGCCGACAGATACATGCTGGTGCTGTGGGATCACGGCGGCGGAGTTCCGTATGGCTACGGCGTCGATCAGCTGCAGCACAGGGAAGATGCAGATGGCTTTGAAGGACTCCGCGTGTCGGATGTCGTCAATGCCATAGAGGGAGCCGGAGTGAAGTTCGATATCATCGGATTTGATGCCTGCCTGATGCAGGATATTGAGATCGCTCAGGCCATTGAGCCTTACGCGGACTATTACCTTGCGTCTGAAGAGTCAGAGCCGGGTTACGGATGGTTCTATACATCCGCGTTCGCGGCGCTTGCAAAAGAACCGGGAATGAGCTCGGAGGACTTCGGGAAGAATATCATATCTTCGTTCGATCAGTTCTATACCACTGTAAACGATAACGAACCGGCTCCGGGGTACACTCTGTCGCTGGTCGATCTCACCAGAATAAAGCCGGCTTACGATAAACTTAAAGAAGTATTTGAAAAGGCAGACGGGGCGCTCAGAGACGATCCGAAAGACTTTGCGGAGATCGGACTTGCGGCAAGCAATGCCTATTCTTTCACCGATGGTATCCAGATAGACGCGGTCGACTTCATGAACAAGCTGGATGACACCGATGTGGACAACTCGATATGTCCGCAGGAGGAAAAGGACGACGCTGCAGATGCCATGAAGGCCTGCGTCGTTTACCGGAATAAGAATTCCGCCGAGGGGATCAACGGCGTTTCCGTAGCTCTGCCTTATAAAATGATCGACGTTTACGATGACACACAGGCAGAACTCAGCAAACTGTCCCTCGACGGACAGAGGAGCTTCTTCAACGATATCTTCAGTGTCATTGCCGCTCAGAAGAAAGAAGAATACGACAAGCAGGAGCCGTCGAAGTACCGTATCGTGAATATAATGAGAGAACTCGCGTATGTCGATTATACGCAGCAGGACTGGTATGAGAAGGGCTTTGAGGACTATGATTCCACAACAACGCTGGTCGACATCCCTCTCAGGGATACAGGCGAGGGCTACGTTGTGGAGCTGCCTGACAAGACCTGGGATATCATCTCGGACTGTGTAACTGCCGTTTATCAGAAGGCGGACGACGGAACCTACCGTTATCTGGGATACGACCATACCGGCGGACTCGATGAGAACGGTCATCCTATGGTAGATATGGATGACAGATGGATACATATAAACGGCCGCCTGGTTTGTTATGAGGACAAGGGCCAGATGGAGACCGAAGACGGCACCGTATTCAAGGGAGATGTAAAAGCCAGGCTGAACGGCACCGAGGATATCGTCATCCATATCGAGTGGAACGCGGTCTCCGATGAA